>NZ_JBHXQO010000034.1:0-82056 GCF_042717135.1 Streptomyces sp. NPDC058620 | reverse complement strand
CAACCCACCCCAACCACCCACCAGGGCCATCACACTCGTCCCACCCACCAAAGCAACCAGCAGACGCCAGAAGAGCACCTAAATCACCGGTATTGCGTCTAGACCCCTTTTATGGTGTGTGTTACTCGCGCGCTATGAGGGCCCCTCCGACCTGTATCAATGGAGCGCATGAGGCGCCCGAAGGCCAGAGGCTCGCCTTTCCGTCCCACTTCGCGAGATCAACATCAACCTCAAGCGACCTGCGTCACGCACGCGGCGGGCAATGGGCAATCCGTGTCCCGTGCGATCAACGCCGCACAGCCTGCGGGGCAAATGGTCCGGGCTGACGCGGCACCAGGGGGTGATCCGTCGCGCCGCCATTCGTCGAGGCTGCGGTCGACTGCTGGCGGCGTGCATCGAGATCGATGTTGGCGGCAAGCCTGCGCTGGTGCTCCTTGGCGGAGTGCTGCTAGATCAGTTGGGCGCACTCGGTGGACTGGCTGGCCCGGACCATGAGGTCCTTGAGCCTGGCGCCGGTGTCGGTGTCGGTGTCGGTGTCGGTGTCGGTGTCGGTGTCGGCCGCGAGGGTGTTGCCTGTGTGCCGTAGGTCGTAGAGGCAGATGCCTTCGGGCAGCCCAACTTGTCCCGGGCCCTGCGCCACTTGCCGCCGAAGATACTGGCACGCAGCAGTCTTGATGCTCACCGCTGCGGCCTTCGCCACGATCGGCCCCAAGAGGCTGGGACGATGGATCCGGCCGACTGGCCCAGCTCAGCCGACAGCCGGACACGTAGGCCGCGGGCCGGGGAAGTCGGGCGACACCTCCGCCCCTGGTAGCGTCGAAGAGGCGTTCTGAACGACGATGATCGATGACTGGCGGCGACGGGCGCGGGGGAGACACCACCATGGGGTTCGAGCAGGACTGGGGTCAGGCGCGGTCCGCCGCGGCAGACCAGGCGGCGATGCGGCTGAACTCAGGGGCGCCGCCCGGCCCACTGCTCCCCGGCACCGGGGACTTCGCCTCGACGCCCGCGGAGAAGAAGGCCGCGGCGAACACTATCGAGAACGATCTGGAGCCGAGCACCAAGAAGGCCGCGGACCACGCGGACGAGGCTTCGGACGGCGCGGTCAAGGCCTTCGGCGGCTGGAGCACTGCGGCCGGTCTGAAGAAGGTGCAGGAGACCTGGGACCGGCAGGTGACCGGGTTGATGGGCCGCCTGGCCTCGGAGAAGACCGCGCTGCGCGGGACCTCGAACCTGTTCCTGCGCAACGACATCTCCACGGGCGACGGCTTCAGCATCCTGAAGCCGTCCCCGGACTCGAAACTGAACGGGCTCTAGGCGGCGGGCGAGAACCATGCTGACGTACCACGAGGTCATGACGACCGGCTTCGGACAGCTGACCACGGCTGCGGCCAAGTGGGAGGCCATGGCCGGGGAGTTCAAGAAGGTCGAGGAACGCTACCGGGACAGCGTCCAGAAGATCGCCATGGGTGGTCAGGCCTGGACGGGGGTGAGCGTGGGGGCGGCCCACACCAACTTCGCCGGCACCCGCTACGAGTACTCCGCCGCGCAGACCCAGGCGAAGGCGATCGGCGGCCTGCTGCGTGATGCGCACGAGCAGTTCACCGACCTGAAGAAGAGGGTCGAGTCCGCCCGCGACGACGCGGTGAAGGCGGGCATGAAGGTGTCCGACCAGGGCCGGTGCACCTTCGACTACTCCAAGGCGGACGCGGGCACGGCCAACGCCGCCCGGCACGACCCGGACCTGAAGAACGTCGAGAACTCCTGGTCGCAGCACATCGACAGCGCGGTCAAGGCCCTCGACGACGCCGACCAGGGCGTGAAGATCGCGCTGGAGGCGGCCTGCGCGGACGGCTACGGCGAAAAGAACGACACCACCTTCGGCACCGGTTTCAACGGCACGGCGCAGGGCGACGTCGAGGTGTACGAGGCGCGGAACGCGGAGGACATCGCGACCCGCCTGGCAGGGGGCGAGAAGATCCCGGCGGCCGAGATGGCGGAGCTACAGCGGTCCTTCCGCGACAACTCGGGCAAGCCCGAGTTCAGCCAGGTGTTCATCAACGGGCTGGGCGCGAAGGGCACGATCGAGCTGACGAACCGCCTCAACGACCAGATCCACGTCAAGAACCCCGCCAACAAAGCGGACTACTCAGATCTGCAGAAGGGCCTGGGGGCCACGCTCGCCTCGGCGACGAAGGACCCGAAATCGGAGGTCTACAAGAAGTTCCGGGCCGACATGCAGAAGGAGGGCCTCGAGCGCCGCAACACTTCCTTCACCGATCTGCGGCTGGAGAAGGCGTACGGCTACCAGTCGTTGGCCACGCTGATGAGCCAGGGCGGCGGGGACTACTCGAAGCAGTTCCTGTACGACATGGGCGACGACATCATGAAGGCGGAGAAGGGCCGGGACGACATCTGGGTCATGAAGGGCGGCGAGTACAGCGGGGAGCGGACCGGCTGGTTCGCCAACGACCCGATGGACGGTCTGCTCGGCGTGATGAGCCACGACCCCGAGGCGTCGGCTTCCTACCTCAAGGACGAGGACCGGATGAAGCACCTCATGGAGCGCAACTGGGAGGTGGTGCTGGAGGCCAACGAACACGGCAACTCCGTGCACTACTCCGCCGCACTCGACAAGGACGACCGGGCGGGCTTCGCGGCCGCGCTGCAGGCCGGTGCCACCGGCATCGACCCGTCCGCGGACAACCCGAAGTTCGTCGAGCACTCGGCCGACAACAAGGCCGTCTTCAAGAACACGATCGACCAGTTCGCGAAGGCCGGCGACGACCTTCCCGAGTCGCTGCGCGAGCCGATGGCGAACGTCCTGGTCAACCACGCCGACACAGTGCACGAGGTCACCAGCAGCGTGGACATGCGCTCTCTGCCGGTGCCGCAGAACGACATGTACGAGGTCATCAAGCAGGTCTCCAAGGACCAGGAGGCCTACGGGTCCCTGAACTACGGGATCAACCAGGCCATGGTCGCCGACATCCACGAGGCGGGCCAGAAGCACCCGGAGGAATCGCTGCTGCGGGCCGGGCGCACGGTGGGCTTCCTGGAGGAGGCCCGCACCGCGGCCGTCGGACCGGCCGGGACGGCTGCCTGGGACGAGAAGTGGATGTTCGACACGGCCATCGGCTACCTGCCCGCCTACGACGCGGAGGTCCAGGCCGGCTTCGACTACGTGGTCGACAAATGGCAGGCGGACGAACAGAAGCACATCGACCAGAAGTACGCGGACAAGGACTACGAGGCGTATGAGAAGCGGAACGGCCAGCTAATGGCGCTCACCGACGAATGGATGAAGCAGCACGACAAGGACGGCCCCCGCTTCAGGTACCAGGAGACGATGGAGGAGGCCGCCGGGGCGGGCGAGAACCGCGCCAAAGGCGTCACCCCACCGCCGAGTGGGGGTGCCGCATGAGGCACACCACGGGCTTTGGCAGGCTCGCGGCGGGCACGGTCCTGACGGCCTCGCTCGCCGCGTGCGGCGGCGGTTCGGACGCCGACCGGGCGGTCCCGGAGACGTTGTGCGGCACGCCCGTACCCGCGAGTCTGTCGCGGCCGCTGCTCGCCCCGTACGGGAAGATCACCGAAGGCAGCTGGGTGGACCGGCAGAAGCCTGTGACGGCGCCCTGTGTGGTGACGGTGGACGGCAAGCGCGCGTTGGCGTTCCGGTTCGCCTGGCACGATGGCTCACCGGGAGACCTGCTGGCCTTCTCCCGCGAGAGCGGGATCATCGGGCTGGCGGAACCGGCCCGGGTTGATCTCGGCTTCGAGGACTCGGTGGTCGGCAACGACGGCGTCACGGCCACGGCCCCGTGCAGGACAACGGGCGGTGACCACTTCACCCTCACGGTGCGGGTGGAACGCGCCGACCAGGCGAAGCGGGACCTGCGGCCCGCCGTCGAGGCATTCATGCGCACGTACATGGCGGAGACCCTGAAGACCCTGAACTGCAGCTGACGGGTACGGAACATAGGCGTTCACGTCTTTCGGCTCTGGGTGGCCGTCGTTTCAATTGACTTCCGCCTGTCCACCAGATCGCCTACACGCCATCGAGCTTCTTGTAGGTCCGGGTGGCCAGCCCTTTGATCACGGCAGATCGCCGAGTCGCCCCAGGGCAGCCGTACGGTCGTCCGTCGGTGTCGTATGCACGGACGAGCTGCCGTTCCGCATCCCAACTGCGCGCACCTCCTCCCTCACATGGGAGGCCAATGATTCCCAAGCTCAGAGCACGAGTTCGATTCTCGTCACCCGCTCCTTGAAGCACTATCTCAAAGCCCCAGGCCGACAGCCCGGGGCTCTGTTGTTGCTCAAGCCCGATCGAGTGCCCTGCGTGCCCGTTCTGCGCCCAACGCGTCCATCGACTTCTTCCGGTCGCCAGCACCCCACGAGCACTGATGCCAACTATGATAGTTGTTATATGCTTCAGTGCATGGAGACGAAGACGTACACAACCATCGACCTGCGCAAGGGGATGGGCGAGATCCTGGACCGGACCCGGATCGCCGGTGAGGCCGCCGCCATCACCCGTAAGGGGAAGACGGTCGCCTACTTGGTGCCGGCCGAGTGGTTCGAACAGATGGCCCGTCGGCACCAGTCGCACGAGGACCGGCACGAGGCGGCCTGACCCACCCTCCATACCAAGGAGCCCGAACCATGCCCGGCCAGGCACTCCACTTCGATGGGTACGAGGGGGAACCCCTGCGGTTGCCACCCATGCCCGAACACACGCCTCAAGCACTTCGGTTGGCGATTCAGGAACACACTCCACACCTCCTCCCGGACTTCGAGGCTCACTGGAAGCGCGTCATCGGCGACGCCTTCAACATCACCCCCGTGCCGGCCTTCATGCGCCTGTGGTGGACGCAGTACGCCATCGCGCGGAACCCCGTCCTCGACTCACACCTTCGCGACCTCGAAGCCCGCGCCGCCAAATCCGAGGACCCCGAGGAGTCCATCCGGCTTCTGGAGGAGTACAGCCGCCTCCGGCACGAAGCCGCCGAGAGGAAGCCCGGAGAGTGATCGACGAACCACTCCGGCCGCCTTGGCAAATGGACTGGACGAAGGAGGCGCAGCACGACTTCCAGAACATGCCCGCCGAAGGCAGTGACCTGGTCATGAGTGCCCGTGCGGAACTGGTCACTGCCGAAGACCCGTACTTCCGGGGAATCGACGCCGATGCCTCGCTCCCGCACTGGATGACCGTCCGACCGCTGGCCTCCACGAGCCCCGGTGGCCCCCACATCGTGGACCTGGCCGGCGGACGCGGCTGGCTCATCTACACCTTCATGCGCCGCCACGCCGACCCACAGATCGTCGTCACCGAAGCCTTCTGGGCCTGACGTCTGCGCCACCGCAGCGTCTGCACCACCGCAGCGTCTGACCACGGGCGGCTTCCGTTTCCTGTCACCCGCTCCGGCAGAAAACCTCAGCTTGATGACCTGCCGTCGACGTGCCCCATCCGTGCCCTTCGGAGCGGAAAACAGCGGTCACGTACGGCAGCCGTGATGTCCGCGAAGTCTTGCAACGCTCCTTCGACGAGCTGACGCACAGCACCCGGGCCGCTGCGTGAACCTCACGGATCTACATCGTCGCTCGCTTGCAGACGTGCTCGCCGTTGGCGGTGCATAGGCACTTACGGGCGGCTACGCGGTCCAGGCACACGGCCTGGTCGACCGGCTCAGCCAGGACCTCGACGTCGCGACCGAGAACCCCGACCGAATGGAGGACTGCTGCTGCCGTGTGCGGCGGCCTGGAACAACGCGCCCTCGGCAGGACCCCTTCCTTGCTACCCAGACCTCTCCCCGACAGCGAACCGCTGCTGAGGTACTAACCCTTGGACACCGGAGCGCCGGGTGCGGCGACCGAGCCCGTGAATCCGCTCTGTGTCGTGAGGTAGAGGACGCCGCCCAGGCAGAGCGGCTCGGCGAGCGGACCGAGGTCCAGGCGCAGGCCCGCGGGAGTGGGCAGGCGTACGGTCCCGGAGGTGGAGCCGTCGGCGATATCGAGAGTCCGTAGCTCTCGGCGTCCCACGGCGAAGACGCGGTCGTCGGCGAGCGTGAGGCCACCGGTCGCCGCCGGTGCGGGGCGGTCCCAGAGGCGGTTGCCTGTATGCCAGTCGAAACCCTTCAGTCGTCCGCTCGTATCCCGTAGGACGAGGACGTCGCGGTCACCCGCCACTGGCGCGGCAGCGGGAGTGACCGAGGTGGCCAGAGTCCGCTGGGTCGCGAGCGTGGCCGGGGCGAGGAGGATGACGCCGCGGCGCCGGGTTGACCAGCACAGCAGCGTGTCGTCGTGCGCGAGCAGGCCGGAGCAGTCGACGCCGTCGCGGATCCGGGGCTCAGGCACTGCTTCGGTGGTATCCAGAGCAGCCACCGATCCGTCGGCCAGTGGTAGATAGACCTGCTCGTCGTGGACGACCAAGGGGCCGTTCGCGTCCGGAAGGTGGCCCGACCACTCCTGGACGCCGTCCCTCGTACGCAGGGCCTTTACCTCGACGAGTTCGGCATCGGAGGCCGCTTGGTCGTCGATGTTCGCCACATACAGTCTGCCGGCCGCGTAGGTGAGCGCGCGCAGCCCCGTGAAACTCATACGCTGGTACCGCCACTTGACCAGGCCGGTCGCCGCGTCCACTGCACTGACCCCGGCCTGCGCGGGCACGAAGAAGAGGGTGCCGTCCGTTACGGGGGCGATGGCGGGATCGCCCGGCGGCGTCTCCGGGAAGTTGTCGTCGTTCGTCCTGCTCTCGTCGAAACCCTCCGTACGCCACTTCTCCTTGCCGGTGGCCAGATCCAGGGCGAGGGCTGCGCCGTGACCGTCGCCGCAGACAAGCAGTCCGGCACCGGCCGCGCAACCGCCGGTCGTTCCTGTTCCCTTGACGCTGTGGGCCCAGGGGCGCCAGCCGTCAGGGCGTTGTCTCGTGTCGAGTGCGGCGGCGGTGAACTCGCCGCTGTGCGCGGCGTCGGCGTCCGGAACAGCGAGCGGGCCGGTCTGCTCCTGCTTCGGCTTGCCCTCTGCCGCGGGAGCCGGAGGGCGGGTGTTGTCGCCGGGCAGCACCACGGCCAGCGTGACGGCGAGCGCGGTGACCAGGGCCGCGACCCCCGCGATCAACGGCCAACGGCTCGGCGCGGTGGGCGGTGCCGAAGGCGGCGGCACGGGACGCCCGGAGAGCGCCGTCGGCGAGGGCGGCGCGACGAGGGGCGGCGCAGGGGTCGCGGCGGAGGTTGCCGCTTGCTCCAACGGGACGGTGCCCGCCGCCTCTTCGCACCGTGACACGGCTTCGCGGTGGGCGGCGAGGAGGGAGAGGTAGGGAGAGGGCCAGAGCGGCTCGTCGGGGGCGGTGATGGACAGCTCCGCCGCTAGTTCCGCAGCCGTGGGGCGCGCCGCCGGGTCGGGCCGGAGGCAGTGGGTGACCACCTCGCGCAGCGGCGGTGGCAGCTCCGACAGGTCCGCCGCCCCGGACGCGATGCGGTACAACACCGACGCCGGTTCCTCGTCGTCGAATGGGCCACGGCCCGTCGCGGCGAAGCACAGGACCGCGCCCAGGCAGAACACGTCCGAGGCGTACACCTGTCCGTTGCTGCTGGTCAGAAGCTCAGGTGACATGTATCCCGGCGTGCCGATCAGCATGCCCGTCGCGGTGAGGGCCGTCGCGTCGAAGACCTGCGCGATGCCGAAGTCGATCAGGCGCGGTCCGTCGGCGGTGAGCAGCACATTGCCAGGCTTGAGGTCGCGGTGCAGGATACCTGCGGTGTGCACCGCGTCGAGCGCCTGGGCGAGCCCCACGCCCAGGGTTCGTACGGAGGGGACCGGCAGTGGGCCGCACCGGGCCACCGCTTCGCCGAGCGCGGGCCCCGCGACGTACTCCGTTGCCAGCCAGGGGACCTGGGCGTCGGCGTCGCCGTCGAGGAGCGCGGCGGTGTACGGCCCCGTGACCGCACGCGCCGCGTGGATCTCGCGACGGAAGCGTTTTCGGAAGTCGACGTCGGTGTCGGTCTCATCGGCCAGCGCCTTCATGGTCTTCACAGCGACGAGCGGCCCGGCCACCACTCCCCCCGCTACTTCCCGGCGTGCCAGGAAAACCTCGCCCATCCCGCCCGCGCCGATCCGGCCGATGAGCCGGTACGGGCCGATGCGCCGGATCGGCCCCTGCCAAGGGGTCAGCACGGCAAGTCCTCGTCCGGAGTGCGCGTGTCGCTCACGGCAGCTTCACCGACGAGATCGTGCCGCGGTCGAAGACCACGTGGACCACACCCCCAAGCATCAGGACCTGCGGCGACCGGATCTGGTCCCGGATGACGATTCCGTTCCCGTCGTCCTGGGGCTCGCTGCGGTCACTGGGTGCACCGGGCAACGGGATGACTCGCGGCTTGCCGAGGCGCCCGCTCTTCTTGTCCAGGGGCGTCACGTAAAGGGAGTGGTTGTCGGCGAACACCGCCTGCCCGTCGGCCAGGAGCGGGGCGGACACACTCGGCCCGATCACGGGGGACTGCAGAGTCTGCGTCTGCCTGCCGGTGCGCAGATCCGTCAGAACGATGAGGCCGGTGTCGCTGGAGTTGTCGCTGCGCCGGGCGAGGGAGTACGTACTGTCGGTCGCCGTGACGGTGACATCGGCAAGCGTGGTCTTCTGGTCGAGCAGGTACGAGTAGTGGCCCACAGGCTCGAGGGTACGAGGTGTGTAGCGGTCGACCCGGATCTCGACCTTCTCCCCGTCCGAGGTCAGCTGCTCCTCGGTCACCCTGCTCTCGCATTGAATCGTGCCGCCGCCGGAGGACACGGTGCGGCAGCCGGTGCCCGACGTCGGTGACGCGCGGCCGAGGACCACTCCCTTCCGCGCATCGACCGCGACGAGCCCGCCGGGCGTGTGCGCGTACACCACGCCGTCGATCAGAGCCCGGGCCGCATACCGGCCCTCGTCGGCCTGGCTCGGCCCGTCGCCCTCGTCGAGCGTCAGGTCCCATCGGGTGCTGCCGTCGGTGACATCGTATGCGCGCAGCGAGGCGCCATTCGGCTCGTCGCTGAAGGACTTGCCTTCCACGGTGGCGATGACCGTGTCATCGGCCAGCATCGGCTTCGCGCTGAACTCCCCCCGACCCGAGGGAGGCTGGGCCTGCCAAAGCACGTCACCGGTGCGCGAGTCGCGCAGCTGCAGCTCGCCGTCCGAGGCGATCAGGGCGTGCCCGCCCCTCACTTGTGGAGCGAGCGAGTCGCCCGGCATGAACAGAGTGCCGCTGCCGGGCCCGAGATAGGCCTCGCCCGTGCCGTCCTCGGCGACGGACGGGCTGCTGGATACCCACAGCCGATGCCCGTCGGCTGTCGACACCGCCTCGTACGTGCCGTTGGTCAGCAGGCACACGATTGCCCGGGTGTCCGCGGAGCAGTTCATACGCGCTTTGCTCAGCCGCCCCTGCCAGGGCTTCCAGCCGGGGGCCCGCTGCGCGGCGAACTGCGGCACGTAGCCGCTGCGATCGACGGTGCCGGACTCGTCGACTCCTGCCTGGGCGACGAGTTGGGCGGGAGTCAGGGTCGTCGTCGGGGCGGGCGCGGCACCGCCGGCCCCCGACCCGTTCCCGTCGTCCGCGCCACGCAATGCCAGATACGTGCCCACACCCGCCCCGGCGACAGCCAGCGCCGCGACCACGGCGAGCGCTCGGAGCCGTCTGCGGAAGCGGGGGGCCGGGTGCGCGGGCGGCGCCGGCGGCGTGGGGCCCATGGTCGGGAACTGGTGCGGAGCCAGGGTGCCCGCGCCGAGCGGGCGTCCGGCGTCCGGCTCCTGGGCCGTGGGGGGATTCGGCAGCGGCAGCAGCGGAGACCCCGTCGCACATAGCGCTGCCACGTCGCGGTGCTCGTCCTCGATGTCCCGGGCCACGGGTGCCGGCCAGCCCGCCCCGGAGCCATTCCCTTCCTCGCCGTGCGCCGCGCGCAGTGCGGCGAACCGCTCCACGAGCTCGTCCGCGGTCGGCCTCGACGCCGGGTCCTTCGCCAGGGACGCCGTGACCAGCGGCACCAACTCGGCGGGAAGTCCGTCGAGTGGAGCGTCGGCTTCCGCCACGCGGTAGAGCACTGCCGCGACCGGCCCGTTCCCGAACAGATCCCGGCCCGTCGCCGCGTACGCCAGGACCGAGGCCAGGCAGAACACATCGGAGGCCGCCACCACATGCCGCCCACCGGCAATGTGCTCCGGCGACATGTAGGCGGGCGTGCCGACCATGTGTCCTGTCGACGTCAGGGTCGTGGCGGCGCGGGTACGGGCTACTCCGAAGTCGATCAACCGCGGCCCGTCCGCGGCGAGCAGCACGTTCGCCGGCTTCAGGTCGCGGTGCGTCGCGCCCGCGGCGTGCACCGCCACCAGTGCGCGGGCCATGCCCTCGCCGAGCCGGGCGAGCGCCCCGCGCGGCAGCCGGCCGTGCCGCCCCACTGCCTGGGCCAGGGTCGGCCCCACCACGAACTCCGTCGCCAGCCACGGAAGTTCCTCGTTCACATCGCTGTCCGTGAGACGCGCCACGTAGGGGCTGGTCACCGATGCCGCGACCGCCGCCTCCCGCGCGAAGCGCCGCAGGTATTCCGCGTCCCGGGCCACCTCGTTGCGGATCACCTTCATGGCCACGAGGTCGGCCGGGCCATATCCGTCGCCGAGGCGCTCCGGGCGGGCCAGGAAGACCTCGCCCATGCCACCCGCCCCCAGCCGGGCCAGCGTCACATACGGTCCGACGGCGCGCGGCGACGTCCCACGTAGTTGCCCCAGCATCCGGCGCCCCCCAAATCCCCCAAATATCCAGCGCGTTGCGACAGTCTGCCACGCGGCCACGCACGTCAGTTCCCGGTGGACATCGGTGACTGTGCGTGGCTTATCCCGGTTCCAGCCGCCCACTACCTTCGATCGGCCGCGTCTCCCGGGGGTGCGGTGCGTATGGCTGTCAGGACACAGTGCCGCCGGCAGCGGCGGGCCGTCGCGCCGACGACCGCCGAAACCAAGTCGGCGCCAAGTTCGGCGGCAGCGCCGCGATCTCCCGCTCGTCCGCCTCGCCGGCCGGTCGGCAAGGACGGCCTCGGAGGGTCCACCGTTACGACTCGCGTTCCGGGCGCTCCTGCGGCAGGGCTCGACACGGGACGGGCCCACCCTCGCTGTGGGCCCCGTCCCGTCTCGCTTCGATCCAGCGGCGCGCGTGTCAGGGGTCAAGGCCGCTCGTCCAACGGGGCGGGCCCGCCGCCTACGCGCCCAACCAACAACCGCCTGGCCGTCGGCGCGATCACGATCGCCGGGTATCTCGACACAAGGGCAACGTCCGCTTCGACGTCTTCTTCGCCGGCGTCAACGGCGTACTGAGCATCGCCAACGACCTCGCCGTGATCTCCGCGTACCTACAGGAGGCGGCGGCGCGGCTCCGAGTTGATAGGCATTCGTCGCGTCGCCCGTGCCGAACTGGTCCACTGCGGCCCCGGAGGCGAATAGGCCCCCACCTACCGCAAACGCACCCGCCGCAATGGCGTTCAGCCTGCGGAGACGGCCAACCGATCAAGCTCTGGATGCCAGTGGCGGGCGTGCCTCACTCATCGCACGGGGAAGCCGAATGAGTAGCCCTGCTGCTTCAGCCAGGGCAGGATCTCGCGCAGGGCGGCCATCGTCTGGGAGCGATCCCCTCCCGCGTCGTGGAAGAGGACGGTCGGCCCGTTGGAGATCTCGCTCTTGACGGTGGCGACCATGGTGTCCACACCGGGATACTCGAAGTCTTTGGTGTCGACGTTCCAGCCCAGCGGTCGCATCCCCCGGGACGCGGCGAGCTGTCGGCTGTACGGGGTGAAAGCACCGCCCGGGGCCCGGTAATACTGCGAACGGACACCTCCGGACGCCTTGATGATCATGCGTTCGGCATCCAGGATCTGCTGGGACTGGTAAGCCTCGGACCGGGTGTCCATGGTGGTGTCGTGCGAGACAGTGTGGTTGCACAGCCGGTGGCCGTCTGCCACGACCGCCTTGACCAGGTCCGGGTACGCCTGGGCCTGCGTGCCCACCATGCAGAACGTAGCCTTCACCCCGCTGTCCTTCAGCAGTTGCAACACCTGCGGCGTCCAGACCGGGTCCGGACCGTCGTCGATGGTGATGTTGACACCTCGTGCGCCGCGATCCGAGGCATGCGCGATGTCCGCCGCCACCTTGGCCACGGGCGGGGCGACACGCGCTTGCGGCTGCCGCCCTCCGGCGGGGTCGGCCTGTGCGGTCCACACCGAGGTGGCAGCGGCCACCGCCGTCACCCCGAGCGCCGCCGCGAGAAGCCGGCCGTGCCATCCCCTTCCGTTGTGCTTTGCCATGTCTGCCCGCCCCTTTGCTACCGCCGCCGATGCCGTACCTGCCCCCCATGAAGTCATACGAACGCCCGTACGCGATCTCTCTGTTACCGAGCGCAGACGAATCCGCAGAGGGCCGGCGACAAACGCAGGAGTTCCGCGACAGATGAGGGGGCCCAACGGCCTCGAAGACGTACCGGCGAGGGCGGCAGGCGCTGATCCGCACGGATTCCGGCGGAGGCACCCACGCATTCGTCGAATGGCCACGCGAAGCAGATCCGATGGCCGTCCCACTCGGTAGACCGGTCGGCCGAAGGTCATGCCGCGGATCGTCCGCGAGGAACGGCGGCACGTCGGAAACCAGTTGCTCTTCACCGACGCCGACGGCCTGCGACACACCCACTTCGCCAACAACAAACGAAAGGAGCCCGTCAGCAAGCTGACGGGCTCCCGCGAAAGATCAGGGCTTATCCTGCCATCAGGTCAGATCGTCGGGGTGTCGTCGACGATCTCCTTGTGCGGTTCGACAACGAACCTCCAGCCATCGCTGGGCTCCAGGAACCGCACTCGGGTCGGGAAGATGTCCAGAGCGCGGCGGTCGCGGTTCTGGCTGTTCGTGTTCTTCCGCCCCCGGGCCGGCTCCTCGTACAGGTCGACCTTGACGTCCGGTACCGCGACGGTTTCCTCGCTCCAGCGCTGAACGATCCCGGCGCCGAACGCCTCCCGTGCGGCGGCGTAGAGCGACTCCAAGGATTCCTTCTTCCCGTCGGGCACAAAGAGGGCGAGGTTCAGGAGGACGCCGGCACTCTGGAGAACCTCGATCTCTTCCCCCGCCTTGTCGGCAATCCAGATCCCGCGCTCTTCGACATTATCCGGAAGGACATGAATTTCCTCACCGAAGATCGTCCTCGCGGCGAAGGACCCTCCCTCGAAATTCTTTCCCGCCTTCGTAAGGAAAGCCGGAGCGTAGCAGTCGAGAGGAAGTCCATCCATCTCCGCCGAGACGAAGATGGCGTCCTGGAGGCCCAATTCTGAAGCCTCTCCGGCCGTAAGACGTCGAGCCGCAACCTTCTCGGTATTCACGCCGTTCCCCTTTTTTCGTGGCGTCCTGTGAATTCATTGGACTATATCACGAAAACGAACAGTCAGTCCCTTTACGCATGCCTTCGCGCTCACAATTGTAAAATCAACCCTCCGAGGATTTTCCCCGAAGAGCAGCAGTCAAATCCTCTCGCATCGCCGACGAAAACGCAGCCGTAGGGAAATACGGTGAGGCCCGAGAGGTGACTCACTGTCTCGGTGGTTTTCGGAACCAAGTCGGCCTCCAATTGAAACGTGAGCGGCCTTGGCCGAATGACAGCCCAGCGCCCCAGCGACCCAATCGAGCGAACCGAGAAGGTCGCCTGTCCGATCGGACATTTCACACCTCGCCCCGACGCCCGCCGTCACGGGGCCGCCATCTCTTCACCCACGGCTCGGGGCCGCGTCGTAGGAGTAGCACCAGTTCTCCCAGCTCTGCGGCGCCTGACCGACGATTCTCGTCACCCGCTCCATGACGAGGCCCCAGGCCAGCGGCCGGGGCTTCCTTGTTGTCTCGACCGCGCTATGTCGCCCGTGCCCGTCGCATGCCCGTCCGCGGTTCGGTGCGATCAGCCCGCCTGGCCTCGCTGTCACTGCCTAAGGTGTGCGCATGCCAGAACGCTCAAGCGAATTGCTGCCCGAGCTCTATCCAGAGCTGGCCGCGCCAGGCGGCCTGAGAGCAGCGCTGGCTCGCGAGGCGGTTCGGCGCGGGCACTGTGCCGAACCGCTGGATCCCGTTGAGGGGTACGATCCCGCGGTCGCCGCATGGTGCGCACGTGGAGAGGCACGGTTCGCTGTATACGCGACCAACGCTGACGAACGCGAGTTCCGCATCGAGATCTCCACGGACTCCGGATGGCGTTGGGGAGCCTTCGGTAGCACCGGTGACCTCGCGGTGGTCGACGCCATCCTGCACGCCTGGCGTGATGGGGCGTCGATCGATCAACTGCGGCGCGAGTGGACATTGCTCGCGGCGGACCCGCTGGAAGCGGCACCGCCGGGGAGGGTCGTCTCGACCGCATGGCGGCTGACCATGGAGCGCTCGCCGGTGATCAGGCCGGGCGACGCCGAGCTGGCCGAGGCCCTGTATGCGCAGCCGGCCCTGCGCGTGTTCTTCCCGTTTCCGTCGCACGGGGAGTTCAGCCTCCTCAGCAGTACAGCTGATCCCTTCTATGAGGAGGTTCCACGTGCAGTGCCGAGCGGAGACGGACTGTGGGACGTGGTTCTCCACTGGTCACGGTGGTCGCCGCAAACACCGTCACGCGTGCTCGGATCCCGCCTCCGCGCTCGCGAGGCCGCAGCGCTGGTAGCGGTGAACATTCCTGCAGGTAGTGGCCCGGCCATCGAAGGAGGCTGGCCGCAACCGCCGGCCACCAAGACCCCAGTGACCGGTGACATCGACGGCTGACGCCAACCCGGCGGAGCAGGGGACGGCGGCCGGCCGTCCCGCGGCCGCGGCCCAAGGGGTGCACAGTAGTGGCGCGGCGGACGGCTGCGGTTGCTGCGGTAAGCCCATGGGCGCGTTGCTGGCGACCGCCCAACAACTACCGTGTCCGCGTGGATGAAGAACCGGGAAGAACTCAAGCAGGCCGTGGTCCGGCTGTTGTAACAGGCGGAGTGACGTGACCGGGAGTCCCGTGTACCGAGACGCACTTTTCCGGTGACCCGCGCCACGTGAATCAGGCATCATCTCCTCCACGCAACGGCCTACCGCGTCTGGGCGCCGCCAGGCGTAGTTGTCACTCGGCCTTGGTCCATGCCCGGACCGTGTTGGGGGAGACCGCCGTCAGTTCGGCGATCCGCCGGATCGGCACCTCCGCGGCCCGTGCGGACTGGATCAGCGGGCGAAGCTGCTCGTCGAGCTCCTCTAACTGAGCCAACAGGCTGATGCGCTTCTGCCCGTGGGGCTCGAGGTTGGCTACCGCGTCGGCCCTGAGTTCGGCTGGTGTCTTCTGCATCATGTGGTTTAGATGACACATGCACTACGCGTTCAGCAAGCATGCTGAATTCTCGGCGCGTCGCCGATCACGCCTCGGCCTCGGTGCGGTGACCGGAATGGTTGGCGGGTTTGCTCGTTGTGCTGGCTGGCGGTGCTGACTATTGGCGTGCGGGGTCGGTGCGGTTCCGGCGGGCGATGATGGTGCTGGTCTCGGCGGGCGGCAGCACGGTCCCTGCGGGTGAGTCATCTACTCCGGTGCCGCGCTGCCGCCCGCACTCGTCCGGGTGAACGCGGACCGCGCGCCGCGGTTGCCGCTTCGGCTCTCCCCAAGGGCAAGGGCGCCTGCGTCGCACGGCCACGGATCACCCGGGACCGAGCCGGGGGAGCGGGCGGCCCGCGAGCGGTTGTGCCGGTCGCCGGGACCACGTCGTTACGATCAGCGCCGCTGAGGCCGATGCGTCGACGCCTGCTGTCATGCACAGACCTGACCTGCTGTTATGCAGGCACTGCGGAGACTCGGCTGTTTCGCAACGACGGGGAGACACGTACATGGCGCAGGAGCGGGGCGGCCAGGAACAGAGCGCGGGGACGCGGCTGGCGCTGTTGCTGCGCCGCTGGTGGGAGGAGGCCGGGAGCCCGTCCGAAGGTGCCCGGCCGACACAGCAGGCCCTGGCCGCGAGGCTGGGCATCGACCAGACGACGCTCTCGCGCTACCTGAACCCGAAGCACCTGTCGACAGCTCCTTTGAGGGTGGTGGGGATTCTGCACACCCAGTTGCGGGCCCCGGCGGCGGAGCTCGAACAGGCACGGGCGCTGTGCCGGGCCGCGCTGCGGGAGAACGGCCGCCAACGGGCCTCCGACGGCGGAGGAGAGCACGCCGCACCGGCGGGTGCCGCGAACGAGTCCGACGAAACCCCCGCAATCGTCGCCCCCGGGAAGGCAGAACCAGCGACCCCCGCAACCGCCGCCGAGCACGGCACGGACGGCCGCGGCACATCCGGCCGCCCACGCTCCCGGTGGCTCCGGCCGGTCCTGGTCGCGGCGGCCATGGTTGTGGCGTTCACCGCCGGAGCGGTCACCCACGACCGGTTCTCCTTCCAGGACCACAGGACCACGGCCGACGGTGCAGCCGGTGCCGGTGCCGTTTCCGCGAGTGCGGCCCCACTCGAGTGGCCGTTGCTGCGCATGGGCGTGGAGGACCAGTTCACCCGGGCCCGCGCCCTGCAGTACCTGCTGATCGCGCACGGCTACAAGGTGCGCGCCGACGGTTTCTTCGGACAGGACACCTGGGACGCCGTCATGGATTTCCAGCAACGAAATGACCTGCCGGCCGACGGCAAGGTGGGTACGCAGACCTGGCCGGAACTGGTGAAGGAGGTCGGTCCCGGATCCGGGACCTTCGAAGTGAGGGCCGTGCAGGAACTTCTGAACAACGTGGGCCAGGGCGGCACAGCGGTGTCGGGGAGGTTCACCGCGGCGACCACTGAGGACCTGCGGTTCTTCCAGGCCACTCATGGCCTGCCCGTAGTCGGGCGGGCGAACGTCGACACGTGGCTGGCCCTGCTGGTGAATCAGCGACCTCCCGTCAAGGCACCGGACTACCAGAGGGCCCCGAGCCCCCTGCCCTCCACTTCCGCGTGAGCAGGACGACGCCCGTGCCGCCCGAGCACGGCGCCCCCGGGCACACCACCCGGCTCGCACAGTCCTCATGCATCGGGCCATAGTCCCAGGTCAGAGCCCTGCCATGCAGCGTGCATTGATGTGCCTCGGCACGCAGCCGGGATCGTCTTCCCCCGCCCGGCCACCCCGGCGATGCTGGTTCTGCGACCGGCACTCCGGTGGACAGCCCGCCCTTCGGCAGGCGCCGGCTACACGTCCTGTTCCCGGTCCGCTTCCTGTCAGAACTGCCCGAAAGGGGACACCCATGTCCGCTGTCCGCAAGACCATCACCTCCGCTGTGTCCGCCGCCGTCCTCGCCGGTGGGCTGGCCCTCGGCGCCGCCGGCCCGGCGAGTGCGGCCACCTGTCCGTCCTCCGCGTCCCCCGTGATCAACGGGGCGTCGGCCGGCTGGACCCTGCGCTGCTCGGGCAACAACGTGACGGTGTCCGGCTGGCTCCAGGACACCAGCGCAGACGGCAAGTGCGCCAAGGTCCGCATCAACGCCGGCAACGGCAACTACAAGCCGGAGACCGCGTGCGGCTCCGGAGTCCGGAAGCAGTTCTCCTTCACCTTCAACGGGACGGAGAACGCGCAGGTACGCCTGGCCACCGCCTGAGCCCGCACCGAGGGGAGGGTCGCGCCGCCACCCGCCCACACATCACGAGCACCACACACCACAGCGTGGGAAGAGCGAGGAATCACATGAGCAGCAACGGACGTCACCTGCCCGGAGCCGTGATCGCCGCGGCCCTGGCGACCGCCCTGGCCCTGGCACCTGCCGCCGCCGCACAGGGGCCCGCCCAGGCATCGCCGACGGCCGCGGCCGCGGCGACCACCCTGGTCTTCGACAAGAACCCGAACGACCCCACCAACTCGCGGCTCTCCGTCTACAAGGGCAAGAAGCTCTGGGCCACCTACCGGGCCGGATCGGGCCTCGGGACCAAGGACGACTGCGTGCGCGCCAGGGGCTGGATGCCGAACGGCAGCTGGAAGATCAAGCTCAAGTCCCGCACCTACAACGGCAACATCATCAAGGGCTACGCCGTGTACCTCCAGGACATGAAGTGCGCCAAGGGCACCCTGACGCGTACCGAGATGTTCATCCACTCCGAGATGAACCGGGACGGCAGCCAGGGCGGCACCGAGCGCCGACGCTGGGACGGCGCAGGCGACTACAAGTCCAACGGCTGCGTCAAGCTGAACCCGACCGACATCAAGAAGATGTTCCGGCTCCTCGACCGCGACGACATCGGCTGGCCGACGCACCTGCGCGTGGTGTCCTGACACGGTGGTGGTGGAGGGGAGGCCCCTCCACCACCACCGGGGACACCCGAAGGGAAGACGCTCGCGCCTCATGCCCTGCCGGCCGACCGTCCTGAGCTACGCCAGTTCCACAGGCGGACTGAGCGGGCAGCGTGGAAGCCGACGGCCCTGATAACTCATCAGGCGCAGTCGTTTCTATGCAGTCGTTTCTATTCAGCGGGCCGCACGCTGGGCCTGCGGTCGGCAGGCAACGCGCAGGCCGGCGAGCCGCCGGGCAGCCGGTCGCGGTTGGCAGCGATCAGCCGATAGACGCCGTGGGCGATCCAGCGCACCGGGGACAGGGTGAGCAGGCCGCCGGGCCAGGCCCAGGCTCCCCCGGCGCTCAGCATGAGTTTGGCGACGGCCTGCGCCCCGCCGTACACCGTGCCGGTCGGAGAGATGAACAGCACCTCGTGTTCCGCTCGCTGCTGGGTGACGTCGAGGGCTTCCAGATTCGCGAACTGCCAGGGTGTGACGTCGCAGTTCGGTCGCACTCGCCGCATGAGGTAGTTCACCGTGGTCGTGCAGAAGGCGCAGTCACCGTCGTAGACCAGGACAGATCGGTTCGGCATGGACTCATCCTGCCCGACGGGACTCCCCCGTGCCGGGAGGCAGTCCAGCGAATCGAGCCCCTGTCAATCAAGTTGTCCAGAGGTCCGCACAGGGCTCCGACGGGAATCACCTCCTACCAGCACGGTAGGAGGTGATTCATCAAGCGGCTCGTTCTGCTCTGCTACGCCGGTGGAGGGGGGCCGTGCGTGCGGGACCGGGAGCAACCAGGGCGCTCAGCGCGGGTCCGACGCCAGCCCTCTCTCCGGAACCGCGGGCTGTCCGGCATCGGGCAGGCCACCCCTGAGCTGGGGAGGCACCGATCGCGCCCTCGCTCCTCCCAGGGGAGCCGGCCGTCGCAGACCCACTCGCCTGGCCCCTTGTCGGACCGTACGGGCCAGGAATTCATAGAAACGGTCAGGGAGGAACGCGGCGTCCGCAACGATCATGGCCCCGGAGAAGAGGGGAAGCCCCATGAGGACGGCGATGCCGATGTGCATGCCCAACAGCATCCCGAGAACCGGGTACTTCAGCCTGCCGAAGAGCACGAACGGGAACGCGACCTGCAGCAGCACCGTGACGTAGCTGGCGATAGCGATCACGGTCGCGTACTGGTCCACCAGATGCGAAAGTGCCGGCCAGGGCTGGAAGAGTTCGAGGTTCAGAACGTAGTGGAGAGCGGTACCCCCGCCCCAGGACGCGCCCTGGACCTTGTACAGGCCGGCTGCCCCGTAGAGGAGACAGACCTGTGCCGCGATGACGAAGAGTGCGCAATTGTGCACGACCGTCGTCAAGGTGCGTCGTGTGGCGCTCAGTTGCCGCAGCCAGGAGCTCCTGACGGGTGCCGCCGCTTTGCCCGCTCGCACCCTGGCTCGTCGGCGTCTGCGCGCGTCCAGGGACCAGCGTCGGCCGCAGGCGGTGAAGACGAGGTAGACGGCCATGAGCAGGATCAGGTTGTCTCCCCCGTCCGTCATGAAGATCGCTCTCGCGTGGAACGAAAGGACCACCACGGCGAAGAGGACGGAGACGGCACGGGTACGCCAGCCCAGCATGAACAGTGCGGACGTGAGGAGAGCAATCCCGTAGCAGAGCTCGAAGTAGGTACGGCTGCCGGACAGAGTCAGGATGCTGTTCCAGCCTGACTGGTCGAAGAGCTGTTCCGCCAGCTCGGGTGTCCACGGCGAGCCGGGGCCCCAGATCTCGTCACGGTGCGGAAACTCGCGCAGGAGGAAGACGAGATACAGCAGTCCGTAGCCGATGCGCAGAACCGCGGCCGCGTACAAGGACACCGGCCGATCGGTCACAAGGGACCAGAACGCACCCGCTCGGTCGGAAAACCACCGAGCCGGTCCGGCACCGGTGCTCCTCTGCCCCGTAGGCCGTTCCGGGGTAGCTGTCGGGGAGGGGAATGGGGGGACCTGCTCAGTTCCCATGGGGGGTCACCTTCCACCAAGGCAGGAGCCGGTTCTCGACCGGGACGGGCGGGCGGTCGGCAGCCGCTGTACCGGGCGCGGCGATGGGCAGCGTCTCGACGCGGAGCTGTACGAACTCGAACGTGCCGCGGTTGTGGTCCGCGAAGCGGTCGGAGGCGATGTTGCGCAGATACTTCTGCATCATCACGGCGCGTTCCGAGCGTGACTCGTCGTCTCCGCCGTGCAGTTCGACGTAGGTGGTCCAGGCCCGGCGCAACAGGTTCTGCGTGGTGTGGCTCGGAAACGCATTGTGCTCGACTGCCGAAGTGTCCACGGCAGCCAGGTCGAACCAGTCACTCACCCGGACGGATCCGTCGGAGGCCGTGTGTGAGGTTCTTGCCAGAACACGGCGGTTGGCGGAGTCGGGATCCGGGGCGAACAAGCGCCAGTTCTGCTCGAACAGGGGATACACCCATGCGTTTACCTGAGGGCTGTACCGCTTCGAGATCGGGTTCGCGGGTGCCACATGGAGGAAGACCATGACGACATGGGTCAGAGCTGTCGCCATACACATGAGCACGACGATGGACAAACCCGTGCGCAGCACCCGCGCACCCCCGGCCCTCTTACGCGGCGCGTCCTCTTCATGACGACTTTCGCCGGGCGGGCTGGAATCGGATCGTTGCACTTCCTCCGTGTCCACTGCTTTGATTCCGCCCGACACCGCCCACCCAGTTTCTCTCATGCCAACTCTCGCGTCTGCCATTGCCGGAAATGCTACTGACGGCATGCGGCAGAATCTGGATTCCGCCGCATGCCGCCAGGCTGTCATTCCGTCATTCCGTGAGCCAGTTCGGTGTGGTCCGAGACCTAGCCCGCGTGACCTTCGGAACCGGCCTTCTCGTCAGGCTTGTCCCCGTAGCCGTGGTGCTCTTCGGGCTCTTCGTCAGGGCCGTGCCCCGGCTTGCCCTCAGGGCCATGGCCGGGCTTCCCCTCGTGCCCGTGATCCGGACCGCCGTGGCCCGGTCCGCCATTGCCGGGTCCGCCGTTGCCCGGTCCGCCATTGCCGGGTCCACCGTTCCCCGGTCCGCCGTGGCCCGGTCCGCCCGGTCCACCGTGGCCCGGTCCGCCGGGCTGGCCACCGTTCCCACCGGTGACGTTTCCTGATGTATCGCCACCGGTCGTGTTGCCCGCGACGTTGCCGGAGGTGTTGCCGGAGATGTTGCCGGACGTACCGCCGGTCACCGTGCCGGCGATCGGTCCGCCGAGCAGGCCGCCCCCGGTCGAGGCGCCGCCGAGGACGCCGCCGAGGACACCGCCGAGGACACCGGTGGTGGTGCCGGTGGTGGTGCCGGTCGTCGTGCCGGTGGTGGTGCCGGTGGTGGTGCCGGTGGTGGTGCCGGTCGTCGTGCCGGTCGTCGTGCCGGTCGTCGTGCCGGTGGTGGTACCGGTCGTCGTTCCGCCCGTGGTCGTGGTCGCGCAGTTGCCGCGGAAGATCCGGTTGTTGTCGAGGGTCACGGCGCCGTTACTGGCCAGCGCCCGGCCCTCGATGTCCGTCCCCTGGTTCACGCTGATCGAGGTGCCGGCCATGAGGGTGCCCACGAAGGTTGAGGTGGTACCGAGAGTCGCCGAAACGCCGATTTGCCAGTACACGTTGCACGCCGAAGCGCCGTTCGTGAGGAGGATCCGGCTGTTGGTTGCCGTGGTCAGCGACTCAGGAACCTGGAACACCCATACAGCGTTGGGGTTACCGCCCGCGTTCAGGATCAGGTCGCCGGTGATCCCGAGACCGACGGAGGCGCGGTGGACTCCCGGAGTCAGCGTCTGCCCCCCGCCGATGCCCGCCGCAAGCGCGAAGTCCGGGGCTTGACCGGCCGCGTTGTTGAACGCCACGAGCAGATCGCTCTTGGCCTGGAGTGCATGAGCGTCCGCAGGGTGCACGGCACCCAGCACCACACCGGGCGGGAACCCGGTGATGGCCGGGTTCGGGTGCGTTCCGAGGTCGTGGCTGAGCAGGGAGGGGCCGGTGTTGGTGACTCCCTGACCGGACAGAACGGAGTAGCTGGCGGCTGTGCCGAGGGGTACGGGCAGCGCGATGGCCGACGCCGGTGTCGGCGTCACGGCGACCATCACAGCGGCAACCGTTGCGGCGAGGGCCGAGGCCAGCCCGCCGGACAAAGTGCGACGCCGGGCCGCAAGAGGGTACTTCAGATTCATCGAAGGGCCATTTCCTATGGGGGGGGGAGCCGTGGCATACCGGGCCCTACCGAATTGCCCGGGAAGCCTTCACGTTGTCGCCGCATATTACGCAGTAACTTTCACGCTTCGGAGAGGGAAGTCCACGAGCACCGGAAATCCGTCCCACCCATGCACCGATAAACCTGCATTACGCATAAGGGACCATACGAATATTCACCTGGATGCGTCGGTCACGTAACTCACGGGAGGCATCATCCCTGTGTCTGACCGTAAGAAAATCTCCAACAGGAAGAATCGCGCCGCCGTCCAGGTGATGTCACACAATCCTCGCGGTATCGGCGTGGCGATCGACAGTCCACAGGTCGCAACGAAGCGGTGCGAAAGCCACGTTGACCTTGCGTACACAGCGAGCGCTCGGGAGTCGCCGACCTCCGTGAGGTGTCATGTCGACCGGGCGAGTGGGCGGCATGCCCTCCGCGTGCTCTCGTGCCGCAACGGGCTTGTGAGGAGGGGACCGGAGAATCCTCCGGTCCCCTCCTCATGTCTCACGTCCGGTCAGAGCCAGGAATCCCAGATGCCGTACGCCGTCGATCGGGTCACGGCCTCGGCGCCCGAGGCGTCCAGGCGTACGACGCGGTAGTAGTACAGGCCGAGCCGGTCCTCGTGCACCGTCGTGTCCATGAAGAACGCGGCGTCACCCATCGTGCCCTCGGTCAGGGTGAGGTAGGCGGCCGTGGCGGGGTCCCAGCGCTCCACGCGATAGCTCGCGAACCGGGAGCAGTCCCCGAGGCCGGCACTCTCGGAGCAGCCGACGTACAGCTCCGGGTACTGGCCCTGGCGGACCTCGGTCTCCGTCCAGCCCGGCGGCCGGATGCCGGGCAGGTCGACCGATACCTCGGCGGGGTGGAGGACGTCGAGTGGCTCGTCGTCGTGCGGAAGCCGGTCGTCCGTGGCGGCCACCTTGTAGACGTGGGTGGCGCCGTCGGGGACTGTCGGGCAGAGGATCTCGGTCCTGGCCAGGGAGCTGCCGGTCCAGCAGTTCTCCTTCCAGACGGTCTCGCCGCTGTCCGGGTCCGTGATGCCCTGCCACACGTGGTAGCCGGTGACGTCGGCATCGGCGGGCGGTGTCCAGGTCAGCCGGACGCCGAGCGGGACGCGTTCCGCGGTCAGGTTCTGCACCGGGGCGGGACGCTCGGTGTCCGGGGTGGTCTCGGTGGCAGCCGGGCCCGGCTGAGAGACATGCCCGTACCGGTCGGTCGTCACGACCCGGTATTCGTACGTCGTCTGCGACTTGCCCTGGACGTCCCAGCAGGTGCCGTTGACCTGCTTGCGGGCGGACAAGGGGGCGTTGGCGTCTGCCCAGGTCCAGTACGTGTCCGGGTCCTTCAGCGGCTCATCCAACGGGGTGAACGGCTTGCACTTGTCCACGATGCTGGTCTCGCCGGTCGCGGTGTCGGTACGGACGATCTTGTACGACGGAAGGGGCCGTTCGTCGACGGTCCACGGGTCGACGCTGCTCCACTCGACCATCACGCCCTCGTCGAACCTGTGGGCGGTGGTCTTGAACGCGGGGATCGCTTCCGGCCGGTCGGCCATCTTCAGCGTGATGTCCACCGGCGCCGCAGCGTTGCCCTTGGCGTCCACCGAGCGCACCGCGTA
This sequence comes from Streptomyces sp. NPDC058620, assembly GCF_042717135.1. NCBI lineage: Bacteria > Bacillati > Actinomycetota > Actinomycetes > Kitasatosporales > Streptomycetaceae > Streptomyces > Streptomyces sp. NPDC058620. The sequence goes on along the minus strand of NZ_JBHXQO010000034.1, from coordinate 57,966 downwards.
CCGGTAGCTGTCGGCGACGGCGGCCAGCTGGCGCGGCACCACGTCGGTCTGCGTGGTGGTGCTCTGTTCGGGCAGGGCGTCGCCGAAGGCGCCGGTAGCCGGGTCGTACTGGAGGACCTGGTACGAGGCGGCCCCGGTGACGGGCGACCACACCAGATGCGGAACGCCCGACCGGTACTCGACGCGGAGCTGCGTGACGGCGGCCGGCGGGGTCAGGTCGGGAGTGGTGAACGTCGTGGCGGCCGAGTACGCCGACCAGTTCCCGGCGGCGTCCCGGGCCCGGCCCCGGTAGGTGACCTTGCTGCCGTCGGCCGGATAGCCGGTGTCGCAGATCGCGCCCTTGGCGCCGGAGTGGACGGTGCTCCAGCGGTTCGTGGCGGCGTCGAGCCGCTGCATCTCGTACCAGGCGATGTCGGCTGCGTTCTTCGCGGTGGTGACCAGCTGTGGGGCCGCGTAGGGCTGGGCGGGCGAGCACGCGTCCCACTCCACGAATGGCGCGGCGGGCGGCGTCCTGTCGACAGTGGCGACGGGCTGGTCGGCGCTGCCGCCGGAGGTGTTGCCCGCCTTGTCGACGGCCCGCACCTCGTAGTAGAAGGCCGCGCCGGTCTTCGGCAGGGTGTTGTCGGTGTACGACGTGGCGGTGGTCGTCGCGAGCGGCTTGCCGGCATACGCCGTGCCCTTCAGCCGTCGGTGGACCCGGTAGTTCGCGAGGTCCATCTCCCTGTTCCTGGACCAGGTGAACGTGGCCGCTCCGGTGGTGGTGTTGTAGGAGACGGCCGGGCCCGTCGGGGTGAGGGGCCTGACCTTGTCGACGTCGACGGAGGTGCGCGGCGTGTAGGCGTACTTGACGTTCGCCGTGCCCGTCCAGTTGACGAAGTCGATGCGGAGCGCGTGTTTGCCGCTGGGGATCGTCACGTTGACCGTCTTCCTGACGGTGGTGGAGACGTTCTTCCACAGGTCGATCTTGCGGACACCGTCGAGGTGGACCCGTATGCCGTCCTGGGCGGACACCGTGAAGGTGAAGGGGCCACCGGAGCCGAAGTCGCGCGTCACCGACCAGCGCACGCCGAAGCCGTTGGACGGAACGCCGGAGACCGGTGCGCCCGTGCCCCAGTTCTGGTCGATCGCGGAGTCGCAGTCCGTCTTCTTCGGCGTGCCGGTGAACGTCGTGTTGGCGAAGAACTGCCGTGTGAAGACGGGGGAGGCGCAGCTCACCGCCGCGGAGGCGGGTACGGCGGTGGCGTAGAGCACTCCGCCTGCCGTGGCCAGGACCAAGGCGGTGGCGGTGGTGCGTCTGGCTGGGTTCATCAAGTCCTTCAGTCCTGTTCGGCGCCAGATGTCGATCAGACGTCTCCGAACAGGACCGGCGACAGCGTCGATTGGTTGTACGCGCCTAACCCGGCCACCCCAGCGGCAGCGGCCCAGGTCGGGGCAGCAATGCCGAGACGGATGTCCTGGTGGCCCGCACCACCCGCTGAATCCGTGCGGCGGATTCGAGCCTGAACACGGCATCACGGCTCGACATCGCGCGGCCCGGTCTACGCCGGCTCTGTGGACTCCCGGGCGGTTTCGCGTTCGCCGGCGCTGACCAGTCCTGTCTCGTAGGCGACGATGACGGCTTGGACGCGATCACGGAGTCCGAGTTTGGCGAGGATGCGGGCGACGTGGGTCTTGACGGTCGCCTCGGCCAGGTGGAGGCGGGTGGCGAGTTCGGCGTTGCTCAGTCCTCGGGCCAGCAGGCCGAGGACCTCCAGTTCGCGCGGGGTGAGCGAGGCGAGGTCGCGGTGGAGGGCGGCGGTGTCGCTGCCGCGCTGGGCGAACCGTTGCACGAGGCGGCGGGTGATGGCCGGCGCCAGGAGAGCGTCACCGGTACGGACCGTGCGGACGGCCGCGGCAAGGTACTCGGGGGTGACGTCCTTGAGGAGGAAGCCGCTGGCGCCGGCGGCCAGTGCCGCGTAGACGTACCGGTCCAGGTCGAAGGTCGTCAGGATGATGACGCGGGGCTCGTCGGGGAATGGGGTCTCCCCTGCTCGAACGGAGTGGAGAGCCCGGGGAACGGTGAGGATGCGGCGGGTGGCTTCCAGGCCGTCCATCTCCGGCATCCGAACGTCCATGAGGACCACGTCGGGCCGGGTGCGGCGGACCGCTTCGACGGCTTCGGCGCCGTTGGTCGCCTCCGCGACCACGTCGATGCCGTCGGCGTCGAGGATCATCCGGAATCCGGTACGGACCAGAGTCTGGTCGTCGGCGACCACCACGCGCAGCGGTTCGGTCACGGTGCCTCCAGGGGGATCAGCGCTTCCACACGGTAGCCGCCGGACAGGCGTCGGCCGGTGTTCAGGGTTCCGTCGTAGACGGCGAGGCGCTCGCGCAGTCCGATCAGGCCCCGGCCGTTTCCGGCGGCCGAGCCCGCGCCCGGGTTTCCACCGGTGTCGGTGACTTCCACCCGGAGCCGGTCCGGGCCGTATTCGACGGTCACGGCGGCGGTGGCGCCGGACGCGTGCTTCACGGTGTTGGTCAGGGCTTCCTGGACCACGCGGTAGGCGGCGAGTTCGAGGCCGGGCGGGAGGGGACAGGGCGGGCCGGTCACGGTGAGGCCGACCGGCAGTCCGGTGTCCCGGACCCGTCCGACGAGGGCTTCCAGCTGGTCCAGGCCGGGCTGCGGGGCCAGCTCCGCAGCCCGATCGGCCAAGTCCGCACCCTCGTCCGTCCCCTCGCCCTCGCCGGCCATGGTGAGCAGTCCCATGACGTGACGCAGCTCGGTCATGGCCGCCCGCCCGCCCGCCTCGACAGCGAGCAGCGCCTCGCCGGCCCGCTCGGGGGAGGTCTTCATGATCTTGCGGGCGGCGCCCGCCTGGATGATCATCACGCTGACGTTGTGCGTGACGACGTCGTGCAGTTCGCGGGCGATCCTGGCCCGCTCGTGCTCGACCGCGCGGCGCAGCGCCTCGGCCTGTTCACGTTCCAGCGCGGAGAGGCGGGTGCGGCTCTCGCCGGTCCGCAGTTTCCAGGTGCGCAGCCCGATGGCGGCCACTGCCATCGGAACCAGGATCAGCGGCGCGACGTACTGGTTGGGGACGATCGGCTTCACCGAGTTGCCGGACGTGCCGACCAGCAGGACCACCATGGGCAGCGCTGCCAGGGTCGCCACCCGGTAGGGGCTGTACACGGCGGCGCTGTAGACGGCGATGACGAACGCGTAGAAGGTCAGCCGCGACACGTCGTACGGGGTGAGCAGAGTCGCGGCCGTCACGACGCACAGCACGGCGAGCGGGTAGCGGCGGCGCACCGCGAGTGCGGCCGAGGCGATGAGCGCGAGGGTCGCCATGAGGGCCAGGCCGCCGAGGCCGGAGGGCGGCATGTGGTGGGGCACACCCTCCTGCTTCGAGTTGTCGATGGCGTAGTGGAGGGTGGCGATGCCGACCACCAGCGCCAGGAGCGTGTCGAACTGCCGCGCGCGCCGGGTGGGCCGCGGCGGCGGGCCAGCTGGGTGCCTGGCGTCGCGGATCGCTTCCCGCAGCCGCTCCGGCGTCGTACGCACCTTCATCACCGGCTCATTGTCGCCGCCGCACGGGGCCCTCCGAGTCCGTCCCGGTGGTCATTCCCGGCGCAGCGGATACATCAGCCGCCTACATCGCAGGGATGACGTTTCGGGTGCTCGTCCCAGCGTGGTACCGCAAGGGGTCCGGGCGGGCGACGCGCTCAGGCCGGGCCCGCTCCTAGCGTTCACGGAGCCAGCTTCCCGTACCCAAGGAGCCCTCTCATGACCACGCCGGTGATCGAACTGTGCGGGGTGAGCCGCCGATACGACGACGGCCCGCCCGCTCTGGACGACGTGTCACTGACCGTGCAGGCCGGCGAGGCCGTCGCGATCCTCGGCCCGTCCGGCAGCGGCAAGTCCACGCTGCTCAATCTGGTCGCGGGCCTGGACCGGCCGGATACGGGCACCGTCACCGTGGACGGCGTGCGGGTGGATCAGCTGGGCGAGGCCGGAGCGGCGCTGTACCGGCGGTCGAAGGTCGGCATGGTCTTCCAGTTCTTCAACCTGCTCGACGATCTGACCGTCGCCGACAACGTCGTCCTGCCCGCACGGCTGGCGGGTGTGGCACGTGGCGAGGCCGGCCGTCGGGCGGCGGAACTCCTGGAAATCCTCGGCATCGACCGGCACGCCCGCGCCTGCCCGGGCCGGCTGTCCGGCGGCGAGCGGCAGCGCGTCGCGGTGGCCCGGGCGTTGATGAACCGGCCGCCGCTGCTCCTGGCCGACGAGCCGACCGGGGCCCTGGACACGGCTGCCGGACAGGACGTCAGCAGGCTGCTCGCCGACCTCCATGCCGAGGGCCAGACCGTCGTCGTGGTCACCCATGACCTCGCTCTGGCCCGGTCCTGCACGAACCGTACGGTCAGGATCGCCGACGGCCGGATCACCGAGGACGTCCGGTCGCACGCCGTCACCCCGGAGGCCGTTCGATGAGCGCGCTCGGCAAGGTGGTGCGCTCGGGGGTGGGACGACGCCGGGTACAGACGCTCGTGATCGGGCTCGCCGCGATGATGGCGGTGGCCGCCTCCGTCCTCGGCGGATCGCTGCTCGTGGTCTCCGGCGCGCCCTTCGACGACGCCTTCGCCAGGCAGCACGGCGCGCATCTGTCCGTCCAGTTCGACGCGGGCGAAGTGACTGCCGCGCAGCTGTCGGGGTCCAAGGACGCCGAGGGGGTGAGCAGCGCGGCCGGGCCGTTCCTTACGGCGACGGTCACACCACGGGCGGACAACAGCCCCGGGTGGCCGATGACCGTGGTGGGACGGGGTGATCCCGGTCGAGGCGTGGACGAGGTGGCGCTGCTCGACGGGCGGTGGCCCACGCGCCCCGGCGACCTGGTGCTGTCCGCCGGATCCGCCCTCGTCCCGACCCTGGGCTCGAAGGTCGCCTTCCCCGATCTGCCCGGCGAGCCGACGCTGACGGTGGTCGGTGTGGCCCGCTCGGTGACGCAGACCGCCGACGCCTGGGTGGTCCCGGCCCAGATGACGGCGCTCACCGCGCCCGGCAGCGGCGGCCACCAGATGCTCTACCGCTTCACCGGCGCGGGCACCGCCGCGCAGGTCACCGCGGGCCGCGAGGCCGTGACGGAAGCCCTGCCGCCGGGAGCGGCCGTCGGCGAACAGTCCTGGCTCACCGTCAGGAAGACCGCCGAGCGCGACACCGCCCTCTACGTCCCGTTCCTCATCGCGTTCGGAGCCCTCGGCCTGGTCATGTCGGTGCTCATCGTCGGCAACGTCGTCGCGTCGGCCGTCGGTACGGGAACGCGCCGCATCGGCATCCTCAAGGCCATCGGCTTCACTCCCGCCCAGGTCGTACGGGCCTACGTCGGCCAGGCGCTGATCCCCGCCGCGGTCGGCACGGCCCTCGGTATCCTTTCCGGCCACCTGCTCGCCGTCCCCGTACTGGCCGAGACCGGGGAGGTCTACGGCACCTCCTCCCTGACCATCGCCCCCTGGGTCGACCTGGCGGTGGTCGCCGGGGTGCTCGGCCTGGTGACAGCGACCGCGTGGGCGAGTGCCTGGCGGGCCGGCCGGCTGCGTACCGTCGACGCGCTCGCCGTCGGGCGGGCCGCTTCGACGGGACGCGGCCGGTGGGCGGCCCGCCTGGCCGGACGGCTGCCGTTGCCGCAGCCGGTCGCCCTGGGCCTGGCCCGGCCCTTCGCGCGGCCCGCCCGCGCGCTGGCCATGGGCACGGCAGTCCTGTTCGGCGCCATCGCCGTCACGTTCACCGTGGGGATGGGCGCCTCGCTCGGCGAGGTGATGAAGGCCAAGGCCCACGGTGCCGCCGATGTCGTCGTTCCCGCGCCCCTGCCGGAGTTCGGGTCCGAAGGCCCTGGCGCCGACAGACAGCCCAGGGCCGATCCCGCCGTGGTCGCCGCGGCCATCGAGGCCGGCGCCGGGACCGGGAAGTACTACCGCGCCGCGACGACACGGGCGACCGTCTCCGGCGTGACCGGCATTACCGACGTGATCGCCTTCACCGGCGACGCCTCCTGGGGCGGCTACACGATGGTCTCGGGGCGCTGGATCGCCAAGCCCGGCGAGGCCGTGGTCCCCACCCCCTTCCTGGCCGCCACCGGCACCCGCGTCGGCGACACCGTCACCCTGAACGGCCTGGCCGAGCCGGTATCCGTCCGGATCGTCGGCGAGGTCCTCGACCCCCGCAACGACGGTATGCAGGTCTTCACCGACGCCACGACCCTCACAGCCGCACACCCCGACCTCACGGAAACGAGCCATCACATCGCGGTCACGTCAGGCACCGACGTCACCCGCTACGTCGACGCGCTGAACAGGGACCTGGCACCGCTGGGGGCCAGTGCTCAGGCCGGCGGCCTCGACGGCGGCAGCGACATGGTCGTCACACTCAACGCGCTGTCCGCGATGCTCACCCTGATGCTCGTCGCCGTCGCCGCGCTCGGCGTGCTCAACGGCGTGCTGCTCGACACCCGCGAGCGCGTCCGGGAGATCGGTGTCCACAAGGCGCTCGGCATGACCCCCCGGCAGACCATCGCCATGGTCCTCACCTCGGTCGTCGTGACCGGACTGGTCGCCGGCGCCCTGGGCGTGCCGCTCGGCGTAGTCCTGCACGGCTGGGTCATCCCCGCGATGGGCGACAGCGCGGGGCTCCGCCTCCCCGACTCCGTCATCGCCGTCTACCACGGGGCCGAACTGATCCCGCTCGCACTCGGCGGCCTGCTCATCGCCACCCTGGGCGCGCTCCTGCCCGCAGGCTGGGCCGCCAGGGCCCGAACCGCCACGGCGCTGCGCACCGAATAGGAGGTCAGGTTCCGGGCTCTGGCTTCCGGCCCCCACCACCGCACGCGGTGGCGGGGGCCGCCTGCCCGGCCTGAAGGAGCCGAAGGAGCTCTGGAGTGCTCATGCGTGCCGTCCGTCGTCGGCCTCTCTGTGCATGCCCATGCACAGAGCCCAGACGACGAAGATGTTGACGGCGACCAACGTCAGGGCCCACAGCGGGTAATACGGCACCCACAGGAAGTCGGCGATCGCGCTGAGCCCCGCCACGGCTACGCCGAGGAAGCGTGCCCACAGCGCTCCGCTGAGCACGGCGCACCCCGCGACGACGATGACAACGCCCAGGATGAGGTGCACCCAGCCCCACCCCGCCAGGCTGAACTCGAACACGTAGTGGCGCGTCACGATGAACAGATCGTCCTTGGCGATCGCCCGATGCGGGCGCATGCCACGGGCACGGGTTGGCGTTGGCTGTTCTGGGTGGGACGGCGTCACTGGCCACGTCCGACTCGGGTAGCGGGGCCCGCACGGAGCCGGACGATCCCATCGGAACCGTTGGCTACGGACGGCTGCCGGACTGCGCACCGACGGCCGCTGCACACCAGAGCCCCAGGTCAGATGCCTGGGCCTCAGCCGTTCTTCTCCATGCCCGGGCGCAGGCGCTCCAGCAGGGCGTACAGGGTTGCGCTCTCGTCGGCGCCGAGCGTGTCGAGCGCGCCGTGGGTTGCCTGCATCTCCTCGCGTACGCGGCGGATGATCTCCCGGCCCTCGTCCGTCGCCATGACGTTCTTGACGCGGCGGTCGGCGGGGTCGGGCTCGCGGCGCACCAGGCCGCGGGCCTCCAGGCGGTCCACGACCCCGGTGACGTTCGAGGCGTCGCACACCAGCAGCGTGGCGAGCGCGCGCATCGGAAGCGGGCCGTCGAGCTGGGCGAGGAGCTTGGCCTGCGTGGACGTCAGACCGTAGTGGGCCGCCGCCGCCGCGAAGTCGCGCCACTGGGCCGTGCCGATGACGGCGAGAAGCTCAAGGAGCTGGAGCTTGGTGGGGGACTCGGGGGGCGTCGCGCTCATGGTTCGAGCGTACTCAAGATCCTTGACATTATCAATTGTTTACTTGACCACCTAAACTATCGAGGTTTACCGTCGAGCAAGTACTTGATGAGGTCAAACATCTACGTTCTGAAACATTGAGAGAGCAGCCCGGACATGAGCCCCGCCACCCCACCCTCCCAGGCCGATCGCCGACGCGAGACGACCGTCATCCTGGCCCTGAGCCTCGCCGCCATGGTCGTGTCGATGATGCAGACCTTGCCGGTCCCGATCCTCGGTCTCATCCGCACCGACCTCGGTACCTCGACGGCCAACGTCAGCTGGGTGACCACCGCCACGCTGCTCTCCGCCGCCGTCTTCACCCCGCTGCTGGGCCGCTTCGGTGACCAGCACGGCAAGAAGCCCACGCTGGTGGCCGTCCTCGGCGTCATGGTCGTCGGCTCCGTCGTCGCCGCGCTGGCGACCTCGCTCCCGCTGCTGATCCTGGGCCGCGTCCTCCAGGGCGCCGCCACCGCGATCTTCCCGCTCGCCCTGTCCGTCCTGCGCGAGGAGGTCCGTCCGGAGAAGCTGCCCGGCGCGATGTCGCTCGTGAGCGGCACCCTCGCCTTCGGCAGCGGACTCGCACTCGTCGCCACCGGCCTGCTGACCTCCGGGCCCGACGCCGACTACCGCAACGCGTTCTGGATGGCGACCGGATTCGCCGTGCTCGCCCTGCTCGCAGTCGTCCTCCTGGTCCCCGCGACCCGCCACAAGACCGGCGGACGCACCGACTTCCTCGGTGCGTTGACCCTCGGCATCACCCTGCTGCTGCTCCTGCTGCCCATCTCGCAGGGCCACGAGTGGGGCTGGACCTCCACCCGCACGCTGGGCACCCTCGCCGGCGCCGCCGTCATGACCGCCGTCTGGGTCCTCACCGAACTCAAGGTCCGCGAGCCTCTCGTCGACATGCGGATGTTCGTCCACCGGCCGGTGCTCATGGCCAACCTGGCCGGCATCCTCGTCGGCTTCGGGATGTTCGCGAACTTCCTCGGCGTCTCCTACCTCGTCCAGATGCCCGAGGCCCTCACCGGCTACGGCTTCGACGCGTCCATCCTGCGCGCCTCCGTGCAGTTCCTGCTGCCCGGCGCGATCGTCTCGCTGCTCGCCTCGCCCATCGGCGGTCAGCTGGTCCGCCACCGCGGCCCGCGCACGGCTCTGACCCTCGCCGCCGGGCTCGGCGCCGTGGGCTTCGGCTGGCTCGCCCTGGACCATGGCCACACCGCCTCGGTGATCGGCGCCGGTGTAATCGTCGGCGCGGCCGTCAGCTTCGGTTACGCGGCCATGCCCGCCGTCATCATGGCGAGCGTCCCGCACCACCAGAGCGGCATCGCCAACGGAATCAACTCCATCTCGCGTTCCACCGGCAGTGCGATCGGCAGCGCCGTCGTCACCACGATCCTGGCGTCCAAGACGATCGGACACCTGCCCGCCGGCGCCCCGGCCCTGCCCGCCGAGTCCGGCTTCACCCTCACGTTCTGGCTCGGTGCGGCGGCTTTCGCCCTCGTCGCGGTCATCGGGCGGCTCGGCCTGCGGGGGCACCAGGAGCCTCATGTCGCACCGGTGGCGAGCACTGACTCCGTCACGAAGGTCGCCGAGACGGCAGCCTGACCCCTGTTCAGGTCATCCGTCGGACCGCCGGGTCAGGAAGGTGTGGGGGTCGTGGGGGCCGTGGTGTTCCCACCACCATCACCTGGTGCCTCGGGCCTGCGGGCCACGGTGTGCGCCAACTTCGCACCGACAGGCGTTTATTGACCGATCGTTCCGCATGGGCTTATGGTCTCCGGTGTGGCCAGGACCAAGGAATTCGATCCGGACGCCGCGCTGCAGTCGGCCCTTGAGCTGTTCTGGCGGCGCGGCTACGAAGCGACGTCGATCGCCGACCTCGTCGAGCACCTCGGCATCGGCCGCCAGAGCATCTACGCCACCTTCGGCAACAAGCACGAGCTGTACCTGAAGGCCATGGACCGGTACTCGGAGAGGCGCGATCCACTGCTCCTCGCCGAGCTGTCCCAGCCGGGGCCCGCACTGCCCGTGGTGCGGGCGGCCGTACGGCGCTTCGCCTCGGAAGCGGCCACCCCCGAGAGCCGGTTGAACGGCTGCCTCGTCACCAACACGGCGGCCGAACTGGCCCCGCACGACCCCGCGGCGGCCCGCCGGGTCGAGAGCAGCTGGGAACACTTCGAGACCCTGCTGCACTCCGCCCTCGTACGCGCACGGGCCCAGGGCGAGCTGCCCGAGGACCGCGATCCGCGAGCGCTGGCCCGCATGCTGCTCGTCCTGTTGCAGGGCATACGGATCGTCGGCAAGGCGTCCAGCGATCCCGCACGGGTGCGGGATGCGGCCGAGCAGGCGCTGACCCTGCTGGACTGAATCTCACGCGAAGGAACCACCGAACTCTCTTGCATGCCCGAATAATGGACCGAGCGATCAAATACGAGGAGGGGCATGACCGCCGGGGGAGCCGCCCACGTCGTCGACGTGCAGCACCGAGTCGACGTTCAGCACCGATACGCCTTCGTCCTTCTCGGGAGCGTCCAGACCACGCTGATCTTCACGCTCGCCGCGATCGCCGTACCGCTGCCTCTCATCGGGCGTGAATTCGGCTTGCAGCGGCCCGACTTGATCCTGCTCAGTGCCTCGTACGGACTGACCTTCGCCGGGCTGCTGCTCTTCGGCGGCCGCCTGGCCGACCGTTACGGCGGGCGGCGTACCCTCGCCGCCGGCCTCGTTCTCTTCGCCGTCGCATCGGCCGTCGCCCCGTTCGCTCCCGGTATCGGGGCACTGCTCGCGGCCCGCCTCGTACAGGGCGCGGGCGCGGCCCTCGTCGCGCCCGCCGCCATGGCGGTGCTGCGCGTCGTCTTCCCCTCCCCCACCGCGTACGGCAGGGCAATGACCACCTGGGGTGGACTCTCCGTGCTCGGCGCGACCGCCGGCAATCTGCTCTCCGGCGTCATCCTGTCGTGGCTTTCGTGGCGCTGGACCTTCGTCGTCCCGCTCGTGGTCGCGGTCACGGCCCTGGCCCTAGCGTCCCGGCTGCTGCCGCGCACCGCTCCGCACCCGGGCAGGAGTCTCGACCTGCCGGGCGCACTGCTCGCCACCACCGGGATCACCCTCGCCAGTTACGGGCTCGTCGTCACCGACATCCGGCCCTGGTCGTCGGCCGGCGTGCTCGCCCCCCTGCTCGGCGGGGCCGTGCTGCTCGGGGCGTTCCTGTACGCCGAGCGTCGCGCCCGCGACCCGTTGCTGCCGACCCGCTTCCTGCTCAACCAGCGGCGCGCCCTCGCCCTCACGGCCATCGCGCTGAGCGCCTGCGGGACCGCGATGACCTTCGTGGTCCTCTCGCTCCACCTCCAGCAGACACGCGACTGGTCACCGCTGCAGACCTCGGCCGCCTTCGTACCGTTCGCCCTCGCACTGCTCGCCTCGGGCCGGGCGACTGGACCACTCGTCAGCCGGTACGGGGCCCGAGCCGTCACGACCGCGGGGCTCGGCACCGGCGCGGCCGGGCTGGCCTTCCTCGCCTCCACCGGACTCCACGCGCACACCCCGTACGCGTACGGGCTGCTTCCCGGCCTCGTGCTGCTGTCGGCCGGCACCGCGGCTTCCTTCGGCGGTGCCGCCGTGCTCGCGACCGAAGGCGTACCGCCGCAGCAGACCGGGCTCGCGGGCGGTGTGCTGAACAGCGCGATGGAGCTCGGCCCGACCGTCCTGTTCGCCCTCCTGCTCACGCTCGGCAGCGATGCCGTGTCCCTGGCCGCGACGGGGTCCGCCCTTGCCGTCGCGGCCTTCCTGAACCACCACGCCAAGTAAGCCGTGAATCAAAGGAGTTACGAAGAATGAACCGCTTCACCGGCAAGACCGTGCTCGTCACGGGTGCGGGCTCCGGACTCGGCCGCGCGATCGCGCTCGCCTTCGCCGCCGAGGGCGCATCCGTGATCGCCGCGGGTCGCACCGCCGCCTCCCTGGACGAGACGGTCGGCCTCATCGAGACGGGTGGCGGAACGGCTGCCGCCGTCACCGTCGACGTCACCGACTCCGACCGGCTCCGGGACCTCGTACGCGAGAGTGTCACCCGCTTCGGCGGGCTCGACATCGCAGTCAACAACGCCGGGATACTCCGCGGCACCGTCCCTGCAGGAGAGGTGAGCGAGGAGGACTGGGACGCGGTGCTGCGGACCAATGTCACCGGTGTCTGGCTGGCCATGAAGCACGAGATCGCGCACATGAAGGAGAACGGCGGTGGGGTCATCGTCAATATCTCCTCCAACCTGGGCGCACACCTGCGTATCCCGAACGCCGCCGCGTACATCACCTCGAAGGCAGCGGTCTCCGCGCTGACCCGCGCCGCCGCGCTCGACCACATCCACCAGGGCATTCGCATCAACGCGGTCAGCCCGGGTGCCTCCGCCGCTCCCATGTCGCTGCGGCCCGGCGAGACCGAGGCCGACCGCGCCGAGCGGATGAAGTCGGAGAACCCACTCGGCCGGGTCGCGGAGGCCGAGGAGGTGGCGGCCGCGGTGCTCTACCTGGCCTCGCCCGTCGCCGGCGCGGTGGTCGGCACCGATCTGGTCGTCGACAGCGGGTCATCGGCCTGACGGTTCGTAGGCAGGCGTGGGTCGTCAGCCTGACGGTTCGTAGGCAGGTGTGGGCCGTCAGCCTGACGGCCGGCCGACTGGAGGGCCACGCCCGACGACGCCGGTGCGTCAGGACCGTGTACGCACCACCGCTAGCGCGGCGCGGTGTCGTCGGCCGGGAACGCGGGGCCGTGGCCGGGCACGATCTGGTCCGCGGCGGCGAGTACCCGGAGCCGGGAAGTCAGCAGGATCTCGTGGTCCGGGGCCACCGGGTCGTCCACCGGGCCGTTGGGGCGCCACCACAGGTCGCCCACGAAGGCCACGACACCCGAGTCCGTGCCTGCCAGCAGGGTGATGTCCTCGCGGCTGTGGCCCGGGGTGCGGATCAGCCGGAGCGAGGAGCTCAGTTCGTAGCCCTCGGCGTCGCGGTCGGTCCACTGGTCGTTCCGGTAGATCGCCTTGTGGTCGTGGACGCGGGCCCGGCCGAAGAGGCCGACGTTCATGGTGTTGTCCGGATGGTGGTGGCTGAGCACCACATCGGTGATGTCGTCGGGGCCGATCCCCAACTCCGCGAGCGGACCGAGTATCCGGTCGCGGCCGGCCACCATGCCCGGGTCGACGATCACGTGGCGTTCCCCGTCACGGATGTAGGAGACGGTGGCGGCCACCCCGGGGCCGGTGGAGAGGGTGTAGCCCGTGGTCAGGATCTGGAAGGTGGCGCTGCGGTCGAGCGGTGCGTCTGTCATGGCCCCAAGTCTTCGTTGTGGGGCCCTCCTTCACGAGTGGCCTCTCTGCCACTGATCGCAGGAATCGTGCCACCCTGCCCGCATGCCGTCCTTCGTCAATGTCGCCGCCTACGCCTCGCCCGGTGTCGGGATGCTCGGAGCCGGCATCGTCTCCGAGGTGTTCGACGCTCGCGGCCAGGGCCTGCCACGCTTCGACTTCGCCCTGTGCACCGACCGGCCCGGGCGGATCCGCAGCGATGTGGGGCTGCCGATCGTGGTCGAGCACGGCCTGGAACGGCTGGCCACCGCCGACCTGGTGATCGCCCTGCCCTGGGCGGATTTCCGTACACCGCCGGGACCCACCGTGCTCGATGCGCTGAACGCCGCGCATGAGCGGGGCGCGCTGGTCGCGGGACACTGCGTCGGCGCCTTCGCGCTGGCCGCGGCCGGTCTGCTCGCCGGGCGGCGCGCCACCACCCACTGGCGGTTCACCGGCCTGCTGGCCGACCGCTACCCGGACATCACCGTCGAGCCCGACGCCCTGTACATCGACGAGGGCCGGATCACCACAGGCGCGGGAGCCGCCGCCGGCTTCGACCTCTGCCTGCACCTCCTGCGGCGGGAGTACGGCGCCGCCACGGCCAACGCCATCGCCCGGGACCTGGTCCTGCCGTCCCACCGGGACGGGGGGCAGGCCCAGTACCTGGACACTCCGGCTCCCGAGGACTGCCAGGACGACCGGCTTGCCGACGTGCTCGCCTGGGCCCGCGAGAACCTTCACGCGCCGCTTCCCGTAGCGGAGTTGGCCCGCCGCTCCCTGATGAGCAGGCGCTCCTTCGCCCGCCGCTTCGCCGCTTCGACCGGCACCACCCCGCACGCCTGGCTGCTCGGCCTGCGGCTCAGCCGCGCCGAGGAACTCCTGGAGACCACGGACCTGCCCGTCGAGGAGATCGCCCGCCTCGTCGGCTTCGGGAGCGCGGCCGTCCTGCGCGCACAGTTCGTACGGCGCCGGGGAGTGCCGCCCCGCTCCTACCGCCGGTCCTTCACCCGCACTCCGTAGTCGGCGGGAACATGCCCCCGCCCCCTGAGCCCTTCGCCAGGTGGACGGCCGACGAACGGCTGACCTCGCCAGGTGTTCATGGTCGTGAATAGAAATCATGTACACGACCGTTGACGCGGTCACGACAGTCCCTCTAGCGTCCATAGAAAGCGCTTGTTGCTGCGGATCTCAGGACTCTGCCGCGCGCCCTCCGTTCATGTACCCGAACGGGGCGCCGCCACCGTCCCACACCTGAAGCCGCGACAGAAAGGGGGCGGCAACCCCCAGTTCCCCCGCCGCGCCCGCCGTGACCGAACGCCGCGTTCACCGCCACCCCCTGTGAGAAGAACCCACCCCCTGGAGACGAACGATGCAACTGAAACCCGTCATCGCGTGCGTCAGCCTGTTGGCCGGCACGCTCGTGGCGCTGTCCGGTAACTCGGCGCAGGCCGCGGCCGTCCGGTACGAGGCCGAGCGCTCGCCCGCCGTCTGCAGCGGCGCCATCGAGTCCGAGTGGGGCGGCTACTCCGACAGCGGCTTCTGCAATGCCAGCAACGCGGTCGGCGCCCACGCGCAGTTCACCGTGAACGCCGCCACCGCGGGCACCGCGACGGTGCAGGTGCGCTTCGCCAACGGGACCAGTACCGCACGGCCCGCGAACGTCGCGGTCAACGGCGCGGCGGCCGGCTCCGTGGCCTTCGAGGGCACCGGGGCCTGGACGGCCTGGGTGACCAGGACGGTCACCGTGCCGGTGCGGGCGGGCAGCAACACGATCCAGCTCAGCCCGACCACCGCCAACGGGCTGCCCAACATCGACTACATCGATGTGGACGTCCAGTCGGGTGGCACCACGCCTCCCCCGGCCGGCACCGCGCTGTACGTGGCACCGAACGGCACCGACGGCGCGGCCGGGACGGAGGCGGCGCCGACGACGCTCACCTCGGCGCTCACCCGCGTCTCGTCCGGCGGGAGGATCTACATGCGCGGCGGCACGTACGCCCTCGCCCAGACGGTCACCATCGCGCCGGGCAACAACGGCACCGCCGGCGCCCCCAAGGAGCTGTCCGCCTACCCGGGCGAGACTCCGGTGCTGAACTTCTCCGCCATGGCCGAGGACCCCGCCAACCGCGGGCTCGCCGTGAACGGCTCGTACTGGAACATCGACGGCCTCGTCGTCGAGCACGCCGGTGACAACGGGATCTTCGTCGGTGGCAGCAACAACACCATCG
Source organism: Streptomyces sp. NPDC058620 (assembly GCF_042717135.1). Classification (NCBI taxonomy): domain Bacteria; kingdom Bacillati; phylum Actinomycetota; class Actinomycetes; order Kitasatosporales; family Streptomycetaceae; genus Streptomyces; species Streptomyces sp. NPDC058620. Next base: position 42,522 of record NZ_JBHXQO010000034.1, on the reverse strand, counting down.
AGCGCACGGTGACGCGCTTCAACCGCGACACGGGTCTGCAGCTCTCGCGGACCGCCTCCACCACCCCGCGCGACCAGTGGCCGTCCAACAACCTCGTCCTCAGCGCGGAGTCGCACGACAACGCCGACTCCGACGGTGAGGACGCCGACGGTTTCGCCGCGAAGCTCACCGTCGGCTCCGGCAACGTCTTCCGCTACGCCGTGGCGCACAACAACATCGACGACGGCTGGGACCTCTACACCAAGACCGACACCGGCCCCATCGGCGCGGTGACGGTCGAGGACTCCCTCGCCTACGAGAACGGCACGCTGAGCGACGGCAGCCAGAACTCCAGCGGTGACCGCAACGGCTACAAGCTCGGCGGCGAGGACATCAAGGTCGACCACGTGATCCGCCGCAGCATCGCCTACGACAACGGCAAGCACGGATTCACGTACAACAGGAATCTCGGCACGATGGCCGTCTCGGACAACGTCAGCATCGACAACGCCGAGCGCAACTTCTCCTTCGACGGTGGCACTTCGGTCTTCCGCAACAACGTCTCGTGCCGCAGCGGCAGCGGCACCAACGACAAGACCGTGGGCGACGTCGGCAGCACGAACCAGTTCTGGTCCGGCACGAACGGGTCCCGGTGCTCCTCGTACGCGGGCGCCCTGGCCTGGTCCTACACGACGGACGGCCGCCTCGCGGTGACCTTCGGCGGCAACCGGGTGACTCCGTAACCGGTCCGTTGACCCATGAAAAGAAGGCCCAGGTCGATGACCTGGGCCTTTTCGTCTCACTTCTCGCGTCCACCGGCGCCCGGCGGCGGTTCAGTCGTAGCTGAAATCGCCCACGGTCCAGGCACTGACGTCCTCGATCGAGACCCGGTACATCCCGCCCGTCTCCGGGATTCCGACGGTGCCCTGCAGGATGCGGGCGACGTGGAAGTGCAGATGGGTGGGCGGGTCGTCCTTTCCGGTGGAGGTGGTGAAGATGCCCGAGAACTCGCCCAGCCGGGCGGAGTCCGTCAGGACCTCCGACACACGCTGCCTCCACACGGCTTCGGGAGCCAGTCGGCCGGTGATGACAGCGCCACCGGCGACCACGGTCAGGGACATCTGATTGCTTTGCCCGGACTCCACCAGAGCGGCGATGTCCACGAGCAGTTCGTCAGTCTTCGACATGGAAGCCGAGTCTATTAGCCGCGCCGCCGGGCGGCTCGGGGCCGTCCCCTCCTTCCTGTGTCACCGGCCCGCGCCCCTGACTGTTCGACTCTGATTACCTCGCCGTCGAACACGCGAAAACCTGTGACGGCCAAGGTAGACATTGAGCAAGCGCGTGGCTATGGTTTCTCTCGTAGCCAAGGTTGAAGGGCCCGGCAGGGACGAACTGCCGGGCAGTAGTACACGCAGTGCGGTGCGGTGGTGGAGCGTCGAAGCCAGGGTTTTCGCAGGACGGCGACGGGGCTGACGACCGGACCGGGTGGCCCGCGGTGATCAGGGGCCACCACCAGCAGTGAGCGGTACGCAGAACAGCAGTCGGTTGGTATGCGGTATCTCAGCAAAGGCGCCGGACTGCGGGCGCGCGTGCTGAGGGGTCCGGTAGTCGGGTCCTCCGCCCGGTCAGTACGAGGGGCGGCGGGACGGTCTGCCGGGCGAGGTGCACGCGGTTCAAGGGTGCACCGACGGCAACACCGGTTTGGTACATGTTGATCCAGAGGGAACGAACGGAGGATGCAGGCGCCATCAGGATCGCCCGGGCGGGATGGATACGGCCCGGGTACCGCAAGGCCCCGGAACGGAAGGTGGTCCCCGGTCAAGCAACCGCGATCCCCGCACTCCCGCCCTCCTTCAGGGCGAGGCCGCGGAAACAGAAGGTCGGCGCAGCACTGAGGCCGACAGATGGTGTTGAATTTCCTTCGGGGCCTTGGTGCCGTACGGCACCAAGGCCCCTCGACGCGTTCCCAAGAAGAGGTGCAGATGACAGCGGATAGTGCGCTCGGCGGCCGGCTCGACGACGATGACTACCCCGCGTACACCATGGGGCGGGCGGCCGAGATGCTCGGCACCAACGCCGGCTTTCTCCGTGCTATCGGAGATGCCCGCCTGATCACCCCGCTCCGTTCCGAGGGCGGCCACCGCCGCTACTCCCGGTATCAGCTGCGCATCGCGGCCCGCGCACGCGAACTCGTCGACCAGGGCACGCCGGTCGAGGCCGCCTGCCGCATCGTGATCCTCGAGGACCAGCTCGAGGAGGCACAGCGCATCAACGCCGAATTCCGCCGCACCACGGTGAAGGCGGACGAGAGCGTCGGCTGAGCCCGATACAGGGCCCAGTTGGCAGTCACCAGCCGGCCGACCTGCGCACTGTGCGTGCGTGCGCAGGGCCGGTGAGCGGGGGGAGTGGTTGCGCCTCCCCCCGGAGATTCCCCGTACCCCCGCCTCCTGCCGGCCCTCGTCAGGCACCGGTGCGGCGCGCGTAGTGGCGCTGGGCCTTCGCCCGGTTGCCGCACCCCGACATGGAGCACCAGCGGCGCGTGCCGTTCTTCGAGATGTCGTAGAAGTGCAGGATGCAGGCGTCGTTGGCGCACGGACGGATGCGTCCGGGGCGGTCGGCGAGCAGCTCCAGCCAGCTGTCGGCCGCGTGCCAGGCGGGCGCCCAGGTCGCGTCCTCCAGTTCCACCCGCGTGTGCGGCAGCCCGTCCGTGCCCAGGCTCCGCCGTACGTGACCGTGGGCGAGTACGCCGTTGAGTGCTTCCGCCGCCTCCGCCGCCTCCGGCGTGGCTGATTCCTCGCGTACGACCAGGGTGTCGAGCGCCGCACGGGTCCGCAGGAGTCGGGCGAGCGTGGTGGCATCGGCCGGCACGCCGGGGCCGGTGCGTTCGCGCACGGCCGGACCGGCCAGCCAGGCGGCCAGCCCTTCGACGGTTTCCAGCAGGTCGTGACGGCCCTCCGCGTCGATCCAGCGCGTGTTGAGCAGGTCGAGAGCGAGCGGTTCGCCGGTCAGCGGCCGGGGGTCGGCCCCGGGGGTCTGCGGCACGGCGCGGGTCCTTCCGTCGCGGGCGGAGCGGGTCACCCGGAGTGGGTCACCACCACCGATACTAACCGGCCAAGTACTCATGAACGGTTGACCGAACTGGTTCTAACCCTTAACTTTTATTTCAACGGTTACGCGATCACCTCGCGGCCCTGACCCGGAAGCATGGGGAGCAACCATGAGCAAGGCACCGACTCTGCAGACCGGCCACATCGGCCTCAACGTCACCGACCTGGACCGTTCGCTCGCCTTCTACCGCGAGGTCTTCGACTTCGACGTACTGGCCGAGGGCAAGGAGGACGACCGCCGCTGGGCCTTCCTCGGTCGCGGGAACCGGCTGCTCGTCACCCTCTGGCAGCAGAGCGAGGGCACCTTCGCGGCGGACCGGCCGGGACTGCACCACCTGTCCTTCCAGGTGGACACCGTCGACGAGGTCCGGGCCACCGAGCAGGTCCTGCGCGGGCTCGGCGCCGCGTTCTCGTACGACGGCGTCGTACCGCACGGGGAGAACGGCACCTCGGGCGGCATCTTCTTCGCCGACCCCGACGGGACCCGCCTGGAGATCTACGCGCCCACCGGGGCCGACCCGTCCGACGCACCGACCACCGGCGCCCCCACCTGCGGGTTCTTCTAGAGGGGAAGCCCGTGGACAGCAGCTATCACAGCGGAGAGACAGCCGTTCAGGACCGGGCCGGCCTCACCCGGCAGGCCGGGTCCGCCGGGCGCGCGATCAAGGACAGCGTTCCCGAGGTGGCGATGGCCTTCCTCGCCCAACAGCCGATGCTGGTACTGGGAGGCACGGACGGCGCGGGCCGGGTCTGGGCCACCCAGCTCACGGGTGAGCCCGGGTTCCTCAGCACGCCCGACCCCCGGACCCTGCACGTCGGTTCGCTCCCCCTGCCGGAAGATCCGCTCGCCGGCGTCCTGGCCGGACCGGACGGCGGTACGGGCCCCGCGCGGATCGGCGCGATCGCCATCGAACCGGCCACCCGCCGCCGCATGCGCGTCAACGGCCGCGCGGTCAGGGACGGTCAGGGGCTGCGTATCGACCTCGACCAGGTCATCTCCAACTGCCCCAAGTACCTCCAGACACGCGACTACCGCCTTCTCCCGGCACACGACCACGATGCCCGGACCCGCTCCGTCACCGACAGCACCGCGCTGAGCCCCGCCCAGCAACAGGCGCTGCGGACCGCCGACACCTTCTTCGTCGCCACCGCGTCCGACCGGGGCGACGCCGACGCCTCGCACCGGGGCGGCAACCCCGGCTTCGTCGAGGTGCTCTCGCCCACCCGGCTGCGCTGGCCCGACTACCTCGGCAACTCCATGTTCCTGACCCTGGGCAACCTCGAACTCAACCCGGCCGCGGGCATCCTGCTGCCCGGCTGGGAGACGGGCGGCACCCTGCACCTCACCGGCACCGCGCACACGGTGTGGGACGCGGAGGAGACCGCTCGTGTGCCCGGCGCTCAGCGGCTCGTCGAGTTCGAGATCGAGGGCGTACGGGAGATCACGGCCGCCTCGCCCCTGCGCTGGTCCGAGCCCGGCTACTCCCGGTTCAACCCACCGGTCGTCTGAGCGCGCCGCGCCCCGCCCCCTCCCGGCCGGGAGACCTTGACCACATCGCCCGCGCGGGGGGATGCCGGCGCCGTACCCGGATGTTGGCACCCGGAGGACACCACAGCCACTGAACAGGACCTGACGTGACAGACGTACATGCCGACCGCGCCGCAGCGACCCTTTCGCGCCCGTTCGCAGTCCGCGGGCTGTCCTCGCGCAACCGGATCGCCATGGCCCCCATGACCCGGCAGTTCTCCCCCAACGGCGTCCCCGGCCAGGACGTGGCGGACTACTACAGGCGGCGGGCCGCCGGCGGTGTGGGGCTGATCATCACCGAGGGCACCTACATCGACCACCACTCCGCGGGCACCAGCGACCGCGTCCCGCGGTTCCACGGCGCGGACGCCCTCGCGGGCTGGGCGGCTGTCGCGGACTCCGTGCACCAGGTGGGCGGCGCGATCATCCCGCAGCTGTGGCACGTGGGCGTGACGCGCGCCGAGGGTGCCCCGCCCGTGGTGGACGCGGAGCCGGTCAGTCCCTCGGGCATATCGCTGGCGGGTGACCCGAAGGGGCGCGCCATGACGCAGAAGGACCTCGACGACGTGGTCGGTGCCTTCGCCGACGCGGCGGCCGCCGCCGAGCGTGCCGGCTTCGACGGCGTCGAACTGCACGGCGCCCACGGCTACTTGATCGACCAGTTCCTCTGGTCGGGGACCAACCGGCGTACGGACGCCTACGGCGGCGACCTCGTCGCGCGGACCCGTTTCGCGGCCGAGATCGTGGCGGCCTGCCGCGCGGCCGTGTCGGACGCCTTCCCCCTCTTCTTCCGGATGTCCCAGTGGAAGATGGACGCGTACGGGGCGAAGCTCGCCGAGACGCCCGAGGAGCTGGACGCCCTGCTGACGCCGCTGGCCGAGGCCGGTGTCGACGTCTTCCACGCGTCCACCCGCCGCTACTGGCTGCCGGAGTTCGACGACTCCGGTCTGAACCTCGCCGGATGGGTGAAGAAGATCAGCGGCAGGCCGACGGTCACCGTCGGCTCGGTCGGCCTGGACGGTGACTTCTTCGGCGCCTTCCAGGGGAACAGCTCCGGCGTCACGGGCGTCGAGCAGCTGCTGGAGCGGATGGAGCGCGACGAGTTCGACATGGTGGCCGTCGGCCGCGCGCTGATCGCCGACCCCGAATGGGCTGCGAAGACGCTGCGCGGGAGCACCGGCGAGATCACGCCCTTCGGTGCGGAGATGCTGTCGACCCTGCGCTGATCACGGGGTACCGGGGGCCGGACGGCATCCCGAGCGTGGGGGAAGCCCCGGGCCGTCGGCCCGGGGCTTCCCTCATGACACGGATCAGGCGGTTCGTCAGGACGCGGTCGGGGTCCAGCCGCCGAGCCAGTCCGCGGTCTCCTGGCCCGCCGCCTGGCTGTCGGTCAGCTGCGGGCGGTTGCTGCTCGCGGTGCCCGCGCCGGGACCGGTGTTCCGGTACTCGGCGAACCGGTCGTCCTTCCACGAGAATCCGCCCATGTCGGCCCAGGGGGTCGTCTTGATCGCGGCGCTCAGCTGGGTGTCGCGGACGGTGGTCTGCGGGTCGAGGCTCGCGTCGCCGCCCGCGTGCCAGTTACGGCCCAGGAAGAAGCTGCCCGCGGTCACGTCACCGTTCACGACGGACCGCGTGATCAGGAAGCCCTTGCGGTCCGCTGCGGTGCTCGGCGCGGTGAGGTAGCCGGCGGACGTGCCGTCCCAGCGCTTCTTCAGCGTCAGCACGGACCGGTCGATCACGGCGCTGGCCCGGCCGAAGACGAAGTCGACGTTTCCGGCTATGTAGGAGTTGGTGACGTACACCCGGCCGAGCCTGTCCCGGGCCGCGGTGTCCAGCAGCAGGGTGTCCTGGTCGCCGTCGACGATGACGCCGTCGAGGAGGACCTTGTCGGCGGCGGTGCGCAGGGCGACGGCCTGGTGGCCGCTGAGGCTCTGGTTGGCGCGTTCGTCGAAGCTGTTGGTGATGGTCAGGTTGCGGGCCTGGAAGTCGTCGGCCTCGACGGCGACGGTGGCGCTGCCGCTCGTGCCGTACGTACCCGAACCGTCGGGCTTGGGCGTGCCCGCCGCGTTCCCGTAGACGATGACGGTGTCCTTGCGGCTGCCGCCCGAGCCCTGGAGGGTGACGTGCGGCTTGTTGGCGGGGACCTTGACGGTCTCGCGGTACGTGCCGGGCGCGACCGAGATCACCACCCGTGAACCGTTGCCCGCGGGGACTGCGTCGACGGCCTTCTGCACGCTCGTGTACTGACCGCTGCCGTCCTTGGCCACGGTGATCGTCGTGGCCGCCGCGGCCGTCGTGCTCACCGTGCCGATCGTGGTGCGCGGTCCGGCGCCCGCCTTGAGCAGGGCCGGGACGTCGGCCGCGCTGTCGAGGGTGTAGCCGTAGTACGTCTTCGGGTCGAACGCCGCGCCGCCCCCGCTCTCGTTGCGCCCGCTGGTCCCCTTGAAGACGTTGCCGCGCTGGACGACGGCGGCCGTGGTGTCCCGGGTGACGGGGTTCGCGAGCCCCTCGAAGTAGGAGTTCTCCAGGACCATCTTCGTGCGGCCGCGCGCGTAGTTGCCGTAGGACGTCGTGATGTCCGTACCGGGCACGTCCTGGAGGTAGTTGTTGTACAGGTGGGCGCGCGCGACGTTGTCCGTGGACGGGTTGCGCTGCTCGGTCTCGCGGAACCAGTTGTGGTGGATCGTGAGATCGGTGGTGACGTTCTCGGTCCAGCCGATCCCGAAGGTCTTGTTGTTGTCGCTCAGCTTGTTCCAGGACACCGTGACGTACGTACTGTCCTTGCGTACGTCGATGAGGCCGTCGGCCATGTGCCGGAGGTCGTTGTGATCGACCCACACGTGGTGTGCGCCGTCCATCTGGATGGCGTCGAAGTCGTGGTCCTTGTCGTTCCAGATGCCCTGGTACGAGTCCCTGATCGTCAGGTTCCGGATGATGACGTTGTGTACGCCCTGGCCGAGGAAGAAGCCGCCGCCGACGATCTGGCCCGAGGTCCCCGCGCCCACGATCGTCTTGTCCGACGCGACCTTGATCTCCTTGCCGACCGGGTTCATGGTGATCGTCGCGGCCACGACGATCACGTACGGCTCCGGGGCGGTCGCGTACCTCTCCAGGTCGGCGAGGGACTTCACGGTGACGACCGTGCCGCCGCGCCCGCCGTACGTACCGTCCTGGCCGAGCGCCTTGACCGAGGCGAAGCCGTCGGCGGCGTCAAGCACCGATGCGGGTACGGCCGTTGCAGCTGAGGCGTTCGCCCGGCCGTCCTCGCCGAACAGGCCCACGTCGGTGCCGTAGGCCATGGCGACGGCCGCGGTCAGCGCCAGCGGGACACCGACGGCCAGGGCCGGCCTGCGTCTGCGGTGACGGGAAGTACTGCGTGTATCAGTCACGGGATGCGTCCGTTTCCACTCCGTGGGGGATGGGGGCACTCGTCAGTCGCCGCCGGGGAACGGAAGGTTGCCGCGGACGTGAACAGGTCCGGCGCCGCCGTGAGCGGCGCCGGACCACGGGCCCGGGAAGAGTTGAGACGCGCGTGCGCGGAGGTCCGCTCAGGCGCGGCCCGTCGCGGCGGGGCCGACGAGCTCTTCCAGGACGTCCTCCATCGTGACGAAGCCGATGACGGTGCCCTTGTCCCCGGTCACGGCCGCCAGGTGCGTGCCCGCGGCCCGCATCGCGGTCATGGTGTCGTCGAGCGGGGTGTCGATCTCGACGCGGATGACACGGTGGAAGGCGCTCCTCGGGAGCGGCTGGGTCCGCTGGGCGACGCCGAGGGCGTCCTTGATGTGCAGGTATCCCAGGATCTCGTCGCCCGGCCCGGTGACGGGCAGCCGGGAGAAGCCCGAGGTGGCCGCCGCGCGTTCCAGCTGCTGCGGGGTGATGTCGTGGCCGACGGTGACGGTCCTGTTGAGCGGGACCATCACCTCGCCGACGGGGCGGGTGCCCAGCTCCAGCGCGTCGCGCAGCCGTTCACCGTCGGCCGGGGCGAGCAGACCGGCCTCGCTGGAGTCCTTCACCAGCCGGACGAGTTCGTCGTCGGTGTAGACGGACGTGACCTCGTCCTTCGGCTCGACGTTCAGCAGCCGCAGCAGGACGTTGGCGAAGGCGTTGATGCCGAAGACGACCGGGCGCAGCGCCCGGGTCAGCGCCACCAGCGGCGGGGCCAGCGCGAGCGCCGTCTCCGTGGGGGCGGCCAGCGCGATGTTCTTCGGGATCATCTCGCCGACCAGCATGTGCAGATACGTGGCGAGGGCCAGCGCGATCACGAAGGCGATGGGGTGCACCAGCGCTTCGGGCACGCCGGCCGTCGCGAAGGGCGGCTCCAGGAGGTGGGCGATGGCCGGTTCGGCCACGGCGCCCAGGACCAGGGAGGAGATGGTGATGCCGAGCTGGGCGGTGGCCATGGCGGCCGACAGGTGTTCGAGGCCCCACAGCGTGCTCCGGGCACGGGTGTCGCCCTTGACGGCCCGGGGCTCGATCTGACTGCGCCGTACGGAGATCAGGGCGAACTCCGCCCCGACGAAGAACGCGTTGGTGACGAGGGTGAACACGCCGATGGCGAGCTGAAGCACGGTCATCGGGAGCCCTCCTCGACGAGCGAGGCGGGAGCCGGCGCGGGCGCGGTGACGCGGACCCGGTCGGCGCGGTGGTGTTCGACGTGGAGCACGGTCAGGTGCCAGCCCTCCACGGAGATCTTGTCGGTGGGTACGGGAATGCGTTCCAGGCGGGTCGCGACCAGTCCGGCGAGGGTTTCGTACGGGCCTTCAGGCACGTCGAAGCCGATGGATTCGAGCTGGTCGAGACGGATGCTGCCGTCCGCCTCCCAGACGGCGCACCCCTCCGGGGACGGTGCGCCCGGCGCCAGGTCGGGGCGCTCGTCGGGGTCGTGCTCGTCGCGGACCTCGCCGACGACCTCCTCGACGATGTCCTCGACGGTCGCGACGCCCGCGGTGCCGCCGTACTCGTCGATGACGACGGCCATCGTGCGGCTCTGCCGCAGCCGTCCCAGGAGGGTGTCCACGGGCAGCGAGTCGGGGACGAGGAGCGGGGGCGTGGCCAGGTCGGTGACCGGGGTCCTGTGGCGCAGCGGTTCGTCCAGCGCGAGCACGTCGCGGATGTGGACGGTGCCGATGACCTCGTCGAGGCTGCCGCGGTAGACGGGGAACCGGGAGAGGCCCGTGGCGAGCGTCAGACCGGCCGCGTCTGCGGCGGTGGCGCCTGCTTCGAGGGCCCGGACGTCCACGCGCGGCGTCATGACGTTCTCGGCGGTCAGGTCGGCGAGGTGGAGGGTGCGGACGAACAGCTCGGCCGAGTCCTGCTCGATCGCGCCCTCACGGGCGGAGTGCCGGGCCAGGGCGACGAGTTCCTCCGGGGTACGGGCGGAGGCCAGCTCCTCGGCGGGTTCCATGCCGAAGCGGCGTACGACCCGGTTCGCGGTGTTGTTCAGGTGGCGGATCAGCGGGGCGAAGCAGGCGGTGAACGCGCGCTGCGGGCCGGCTACGACCTTGGCGACGGCCAGCGGGCTGGAGATCGCCCAGTTCTTCGGTACGAGTTCGCCGATCACCATCAGCACCACGGTGGAGAGGGCGACGCCGAGGAGCGTGGCGACGGCCGGGACGGCGCCCGGGGGCAGGCCGACCGTTTCCAGGGGGCCGCGCAGGAGCACCGCCAGGGAGGGCTCGGCGAGCATGCCGATGACCAGTGAGGTGACGGTGATGCCGAGCTGGGCACCGGAGAGCTGGAACGTGAGGCGCTTGGCGGCCTTCAGGGCGCTCTCGGCGCCGCGCTCGCCGGCCCGGGCGGCGCGCTCCAGCTCACCGCGTTCGATCGTGGTCAGGGAGAACTCGGCTGCGACGAAGACCGCGCATGCCAGCGTGAGTGCGAGCGCGAGAAGGAGAAGGAGGACTTCGCTCACCGTGCCACCGCCGCCCGGCGACGCGGCGGGGCGGGAATGGCACGGTTCGTACTGGGAGGCTCACCCATTGCGGGACCGGAGCTCCTTTTCGGTTCGATGGCGGTCACCTGGTGCAGGTCTGGGGCGGATGCCCACGCCAATGGTAAAGGGAAAGCAAAGCGTTCCCCTGTGGCCCCGGTCACAGGGGGTGCTCCCCCTGCCCGTCCCCTCGGTCCTCATCCGCGGCCCGGTCCTCCTCGCGGGCGCCGCCGTCTACGCGCCGCGCCGCCGGACCACGGGCCGACGGACCGCCGCCCCGCCGTTCCCGACTTGCCGGACCTCCCCTTTTGAGGTTGGTTCGAAGTAGGTGTGTACGTGGTTCCCGTCTCCCCGGTCTGGGGGTGAACCGGCGTGCTGTTCACCGATCGAACCGACGCGGGGCAACAGCTGGCCGAAGCGCTCCGGCACCTTGAGAAGGAGCACCCCGTCGTCCTCGGCCTGCCGCGCGGCGGAGTCCCGGTGGCCTTCGAAGTCGCGCAGGCCCTCGGCGCTCCCCTCGATGTGATCGTCGTCCGCAAACTCGGCGTTCCGTACCACCCCGAGCTGGGATTCGGTGCGATCGGTGAGGACGGGGTGAAGGTCATCAGCGAGGAGATCGTCCGCCGTGCCGGGGTCACGCAGCAGGACCTCGAGTCCGTCGAGCGCGCCGAGCAGGAAGAACTCGTACGCCGGGCACGGGCGTTCCGCGCCGACCGGCCCCGGGTGCCGCTGGAGGACCGGACGGTGATCCTGGTCGACGACGGGATCGCGACCGGCGCCACGGCCCGGGCCGCGTGCGAAGTCGTACGGGCGCACGGCGCGGCCCGGGTGGTGCTCGCCGTTCCGGTGGCGCCGCCGAGCGCTGCCGAGCAGCTCCGCGGCAGCGCGGACGACGTGGTGTGCCTGTCGCAGCCGGCCCTGTTCTCCGCCGTCGGCGAGTGGTACCGCGACTTCTCCCAGACCCCGGACGAGGAGGTGCTCGCCCTGCTGGCCCGTGCCGCGCACCGCGACGCACCGGACCGCCCCGTCCGTACGACCGAGGCCGAGGTGGCGGCCGACGGCCTCGCACTGGCCGGTGAACTCGCCCTCCCCGAGGACGCCGGGGCGGTCGTTGTGTTCGCCCACGGCTCCGGAAGCAGCCGCCACAGCCCCCGCAACCGCGCGGTGGCGGCCGACCTGAACCGGGCCGGCCTCGGCACCCTCCTGTTCGACCTGCTCGTGCCCGCGGAGGAGACCGACCGCGGGTACGTCTTCGACATCGAGACCCTGGCCCGCAGGCTGACGCACGCCACGCTCTGGCTGCGCGACCGGGTGGACCTGCCGATCGGCTACTTCGGGGCGAGCACCGGCGCCGCCGCCGCCCTACGGGCCGCGGCGGACCCCGACGCGGACGTCGGCGCGGTGGTCTCGCGCGGCGGACGTCCCGACCTCGCCGGGCCGCTCCTCGCGGACGTACGGGCACCCACGCTCCTCGTCGTGGGCGGCCACGACGAACAGGTCCTCGCGCTCAACCGGCAGGCACAGGCCGAACTGCGCTGCGAGAACCGCCTGGAGGTCGTGCCGGGCGCCACGCACCTCTTCGAGGAACGGGGCGCCCTGGACACGGTCGCCGGCCTCGCACGCGACTGGTTCACCCGTCACCTGGTGACGGGTGAGCGGTGACGGCCGGCCGTCACCGCTCATGGCGGGCTCGACGGCCTGCTCGTCTCATGGCATCAGCGGGTACGACGTACGCCCCGACGCCTCGTCGATCTCGTCGTGCGCCTTGGTCAGCAGCTTCATCGCCAGCTCGTTGAGGGCTCTGCCCCCCGCGATCTCCTCGCCCACCCTCGGCTGCTCCGCGTCACTGGGGTGACGGCTGGCGTAGCCGTGCGAGCGCAGCTCGGTCCCGTCCGGGAGGCGCACCATCGCAGCCGCACGGGTGCGGTTGCTGTCCTCCTCGAATTCGAGCTCGATGTGCCATCCGACAGCGGTCTTCAGCATGACGGTCACCTCCGGAAACCCCCTCCGGACAACCCCTGATACCAGGGTGCTCCTGTTCCCCGCGCCGCGCAGCCCCCGAGCGGGCCGCTCCCGGCGGGCAGCACGCTCAGGGCGAAAACTTTCCGCTCGTGCCCTTCAGGATTACCGTTGAAGAATGTCCAGCCACCAGCGCGAGACCAATCGACAGACGGAATTCACGTGTCCGGTCTGCAAGCAGCCGGTTGCGACCGAACTGACCCGGCACAAGACGCTCGGAATCTTCGTCCCCGTATGGGGAGCGGGCCCGTGCCGTAACACCGACTGCCGCGAGCACCGGGCAGAGGACGCGGAGCAGAAGCAGGACAAGGCCCACTCATAGCCGCCACGCATCGCAGCCACCGCCGGGCACCCCACCCGCCGCACGGGCTTCGCACCAGGGCGTGATCACGCCGGTATACAGTGCGAAAATCAGTCTGTTCGAGTAGGTGGGGGCCTGGCATGGCACTGTTCGGAAACGCGCACACGATCGACCCGGGGACGGCTCAGCAGGACTACGCCCGGCTTCTGGGCCCGGGCGAACAGGTCAACGCGGCCTATCTCCTGATCCGCGACACGATCCTGTTCACCGACCGCCGGCTCATCCTCGTCGACAAGCAGGGGATCACCGGCAAGAAGGTGGAGTACCACTCGGTCCCGTACCGGAGCATCACGCACTTCTCGGTGGAGACGGCCGGCACGTTCGACCTCGACGCCGAGCTCAAGATCTGGATCTCCGGGACCCCGACCCCGGTCCAGAAGACGTTCTCCAAGGGCGTCGACATCTACGAGGTGCAGGCCATCCTGACGCAGTACGTGGCCAAGTAGAGGCCAAGTAGGGCAGGCGCCGGGCCCGGCGGCCCCGCGCGTGCGCCGGACGCCTCAGCGTCGGCGCTCGCGGAGGGCCGCCACCGCCTCGCGGATCGCGGGCAGCTGCGCGTACAGCGAGTCGCCGGGGCAGCCGGTGAGATAGCTGTCCCGGTGCCCCGAGACGACGTGGAGCTTCACCGCCTGACCCTTCGGGTAGCGGCTCTGGTCGTTCGTGGAGACCAGCCGCACCGAGCCCCGCGGATCGATCCCGGGGCGCAGTTTCCAGGCGATCACCCGGGCGATCGCCTCCACGACCGCGTTGGGTACGGGCACGTCGGCCCCGAAGGTGCCGATCGCCGCGATCCCGACACTGTCGGCGTTGAACCCCTTGGTGTGCGCGCCGCGCACCGGCCGCGTGATCCCGCCGGCCCGGCCCTCGTAGATGGTCCCGCAGCGGTCGACGACGAAGTTGTACCCGATGTCGTCCCACCCGTCCTTCTGGATGTGGGCCGCCTGGATCCCGCGCAGCAGCTCCGGGGCGTCGGCGCAGTCGTAGCCGTTGGGGTGCCCCGTGTGGTGGATGAAGGCGGCGCTCACCCGGCCCGTGTACGCCGCCGCGTCCTTGACCATGCCCTCGTCGGCCCGCCAGGTGGACCGGGGGACGATGTCGGGCTGGGGCGCCCCCGGCGGGGCCTCGGGCAGGGCGAGGGATTCGGGCGCGGCGAACCGTACCGGGGCATCCCGGAGGACCAGGAATGCCAGCGGCATGAACACGGCACACAGGACGAGCCGACGCGACCACATGGGCATATGTCCACCCTGCGGCCTGTCCGGCCGGCCCGCAGCCGTGCTGGCCAACCGGGTGAGGCAGGGGCCCGGAGGCAGTCCCGGCCGTTACCCGGAGGAGGGACCGACAGAACATACCGAGCGTACCTTTTGGGGGCGTCCGAAACATTCCGGCCAATCAGCACGATGGAGCGCCGACGGAGCCGACGCAGCTCCGCCGGGACGCCGCTGGGATGCCGCCGAGGACGCCCTGGTCAGGAAGCGACCGCTTCCCTGCTCTCCTTGAGGAGCCGCTCGGCGCGGTGCGGGGACGTGTCCAGCCTCGACAGCACGCCCGGGACGGCGTTGTTGGGGAGGATGAGTTCGAAGAGGGCCGAGATCTCATAGACCAGGTCCGGCGGCTCCGACATCGACTCGGCGACCAGCTGAACTCCGGTCCACGCACCGACGAACAGCCGGGAGGTGGTCTCCGGATCGACGTGCGGGAGCAGCTCCCCGCGCTCCTTGGCCTCGGTGAGGATCTCCGTGCCCATCTCGATCCAGTCGGGCCAGCGGGTGCCGAACAGGCCCCGGGCGCGCGGGTCGACGGACAGCCGGATCGAAGCGCTGAGCATCGGCTCACGGGGCAGCCGGTAGGCCAGCAGCAGTGCTATGTCCACCCACTCCTGGAGTTTGAACGCCTGCGGCGTGAGCCCCTCGGCGGTCACGGCCTCTTCGAGAACTCCTCGCGCAAGCTCTTCCTTCGAAGTGAAGTGGAAGTACAGTGCACCTCGGGTAAGTCCAGCCCGCTCAAGGATTGATGCGATGGTGGCGGCGTCGTAACCGTGCTCGTCGAAGACCTCGGCCGCCGCTTCCAGGAAGATCCTGCGCGTGCGGATCGCCCGTTGCTGTCTGGCCAACCTGCGCTCCTTTTTGACCTTGTCTTTGCGCTACTCCAAAACAAACGGGTGAGCCGGTATTATATCAGTGCGAGCATCATCACATTGCGCCACGTCCGGGGGGAATCGTGTCCAAAGCTCCTGTGATTGACGACGACTTGACCACGGTGTCCAAGGAGATCGTCCATCTCCGGCGCGACGCCTCCGTGTTCATCACCGACTGGAAGTGCCACGGGCCGGGTGACTTCACGCTCACCGCCCGCTGGCCCGCCACCACCATCGGCCACGCGTACGACCCCAGGGTGCTCACCCAGACCATCCGGCAGAGCGGCCTGGTCATCGCCCATGCCGCGTACGACGTACCGCTCAGCCATCAGACACTGCTCCATGACTTCAACTTCACTGTCCGGCCCGGCTTCCGGGTGCCTTCCGACCGCCCGTCGGCCCTGGACATCGGAATAAGGGTCTCGGAGCCCACCCGCCGCGGGAGGAACGTCAGCAGTCTCGGCATGGATGTTCACGTGTCCCAAGACAACACCACCGTGGCCGTGGCGAATTCGGAGTTCGGCTGGATTTCGCCGGCCGCCTACCGCCGGCTGCGCGGTGAACACCTCGCGCGCGGGTGGAACGAATGGCCGCTTCCCACTCCTGTCGCCCCGCACACCGTCGGTCGGCTCACCGCTTCGGACGTGGTCCTCTCCGCCACCGACCACCCCCACCGCTGGCAGTTGCGCAACGACGCCGAGAACCTCCTGCTCTTCGACCACCCGGTCGACCACGTCCCCGGACTGGCCCTCATGGAGGCCGGCTATCAGGCGGCGCAGGCCCTGCTCTCCCCGGCGGCCTTCGAACCCACCGGCATCAGCAGCAGTTACGAGCGGTACGTGGAGTTCGACCGGCCCTGCTGGGTCGAGGCCGAGCTGATGCCGTCCCCCGGCCCCGGGTGCACGACGGTGCGGGTCACGGGCATGCAGGACGAACAGCCCGTGTTCCGCGTCGAGCTGAGCGGGGCCGTCACGTAGCGGTGGCGCACAGGACGGGACCGGCCGACGGTGTCCGCCGGCCCCGCGCCGCACCCTGGGGTCACTGATTGATGAACCCGCCGTCCACCGGCATGACCGTGCCCGTGAGGAACGGGCAGCGGTCGCTGAGCAGCCACGCGGCGGCCGCCGCGATCTCCTCGGGCTCGGCCGTACGCCCCTGCGGGGTCAGGGAGTTGACCATCTCCTCAAGGCCGGGGTTGCGCCCGAACCAGTCGGCGGTGATCTCACTGCGCGTCGTACCGGGGGCGACGGCGTTCACCCGGATGCCCTGCCTGGCGTACTCGTCGGCCGCGGCCCGCGTGAGGCCGACCACCGCGTGCTTGGACGCTATGTAGGGCGCCGCGGCGGGTATCGCCACCAGACCGGCCACACTGCTGTTGTTGACGATCGTGCCGCCACCACTGGTGAGCATCGCGGCGATCTCGTACCGGAGGCAGTTCCACACGCTTCGTACGTTGGTGTCCATGAGGGTGTCGTAGATGTCGTCACCCATCAGGTGCATCGGCGTCCGGTCACCGCCGAGACCGGCGTTGTTGAAGGCCGAGTCCAGGCGCCCGTAAGTCGAGACGGCGAAGTCCACCGCCCGCGAGACGTCTTCCGCCACGGATACGTCGGTGACGACATAGGCCGCTTCCGCGCCCTTGTCGCGCAGTTCGCCGACCAGCGCGGCCAGCCGCTCTTCGCGGCGGGCGGCCAGCACCACCTTCGCGCCCTCCTGGGCGAACACCCGGGCCGCCGCCGCGCCGATACCACTGCTCGCCCCGGTGATGAGGACGACTTTGTCTGAGAGGAGATCGTTGCTCATGGGCGCAGTGTCGCAGGGCTGTTCGATACGGGCACGGGCAGCCCCGACTCTCCCGAGAGCCGCGGCAGCATCAGCGACCAGAACTGCGCCAGCGCCCGGCACGGGGACCACTCGGCGTCCGCGCGCCCCAGGATCTCCGAGCCCACCACCGCCGCCGTGACCGCGGACACCGCGGCGTCAGGCAGCACGTCCGCCGCCAGGTCGCCCCGCTCACCGGCCAGGGTGAGCGTCGCCCGGACCCAACTGCGCCATGACAGCCAGAGTTTGGCGTCCTCATGCCACGTGGCGTCATGGCCGAGCCCGAACGCGGCCCTCAACACCACGTCCTGAGTGAGCCGTTGGGCCAGCAGGTGCGATGTGTCGACCAGGACGCGCAGCGGATCGGGGTGGCTGGGCGGGCACGGGGCGATGATGGCGCGCAGCGTCTCCGCCGCGGCCGCCTCGACCGCCTCTCCCAACTCCCTCTTGCTGCCGAAGTGGAAGTGCAGGGCGCCACTGCTGACTCCGGCGCCGGTGCTGATGTCGAAGAGCGAGGACAGTCCGAAACCGCTCCGGTCGAACGACTCGGCGGCCGAACGGATCAACTGCTCGCGCGTGCGCACCGCACGGTCCTGCTTGGCCATCCTGACGCTCCCGGGGGCGTGATCAACGACTGGTCGGTCGGTCCAGGCAGGTCCGGTCGGTCCACGCGCACAAGCGCGTGGACCACGCTTTCCACGTTAACAAACCGGCCATATGGTTTCGGAGCAGGTTTCGTGTATCTGGCCGAAATTCTGTCCTGGCCCCGGCTTCGGATGCCGCGCGGTACCGTGCGGCATGCTCGCTATCCAGTTCGGCCACTTCGGTGGTCCTGAAGTCCTCGCGCCCGTTGAACTGGCCGCCCCCGTCCCGGGACCCGGAGAAGTGCTCCTCACGGTCGAGGCAGCCGGTGTGAACTTCGCGGACACCCATCAGGTGGACGGGTCCTATCTGACCGCCGACGCCCTGCCGTTCGTCCCGGGCAGCGAGGTCGTGGGCCGCACCCCGGACGGCACCAGGGTGCTGGCCCGGGTCTCGGGCGGATACGCGGAGCAGGTGGTCGCCAAGGAGTCCGCCGTCCAGGAGATTCCCGAGGAACTGGGCGCCGCCGAAGCGCTCGCCCTGATGATGCAGGGCCTGACCGCCTGGCATCTCCTCCGCTCGGCGGCCCGGCTGCGCGAGGGCGAGACCGTCGTCGTCCACTCGGCGGCCGGCGGAGTGGGCAGCCTCGCCGTCCAGCTGGCCAGGGAGTTCGGCGCCGGACGGGTGCTCGCCCAGGTCTCGACCCCCGCCAAGGAGCGCCTCGCCCTGGACCTCGGTGCGGACGCGGTGATCACGTACCCCCACGAGGAGAAGGCGGACGTCGTCCTGGACGCGGTGGGCGGCGAGCTCTTCGACCAGGCCCTGGGGTCCCTGGCCTCCTTCGGACGTCTTGTCACCTACGGCAACGCCGCGCGGTCCGGATTCACCCCGGTCGACCCGGCCCGGCTGAACCGGCTCAACGCGGCGGTCGTCGGCTTCTGGCTGCGGCCCGCTCTGGCCGCGCCGGGCGCGGTCAGCGGTCCCCTGAAGGAACTCTTCGCCCTGGTGGCGAAGGGAAGCCTCAAGCCGGTGGCAGGCGGGAGCTATCCGCTCGCGGACGCCCGCCGCGCTCACGAGGACCTGCTCGCCCGCCGCACGGTCGGCAAGATCGTCCTCGTCCCCGGAGCCTGATCGCCTCGCCCGTCACCGCGGGACGGGAAGCGGGCGCCGGGGGGCATGACCGGTGCGAGCGATGGCGTGCGGAGGCATGAGCGGTGCGAGCGATGGCGTGCGGAGGCATGACCGGTGCATGACCGGTGGCATGAAACGGCTCGTCCGGGGCCCGGCGGCCGCTCACCCGTTCCCCCGCGCGGGAGTGCCACGACGCCGGAACGGGCTTTGACTGCTTCGTACGAGTACGAGAGCCCTTCCCCAGACCTCGCGCCCCCACGAGTCCTGGCCCGACCAGGAGTGCCCCATGCCCCTGCCGCCCTCCACGCACGGTTCCGGTGCGGAACCCGGCCCAGGGCCCCGCGCACCCCGCCGCGCGGAGGCCCCGCGCCGCCCGGGTGTCCTGCGCCGCACCGGCCAGTGGTGCGCCCGGCACTTCGTCACCGTCATCGTCCTGTGGCTCGCCGCCCTGGCCGGGCTCCAGGTCCTGAACCACGCGTACGGCGGCGACTACTCCGACGACTTCTCCCTCCCCGGTACCCAGTCGCAGAACGGCCTCGACGTACTCAAGGCGCACGAGCCCTCGGCCGGCGGCTACAGCACCCAGGTGGTACTGCACGACGCGTCCAAGCCGCTCACCGAGGTCAGCAGCCAGGTCTCCTCCGCCGTCGCGGCCCTGGAGAAGCTGCCGCACGTGCTCTCCGCCCAGAACCCTCTGCCCTCGGACGGCTCCACACCTCCGGCCCCCACTTCCGGGACCCCTGATGTCGGGCCGCTCTCCACCGACGAGAAGACGGCGTACATCACCGTCCGGTTCGACGTGCAGCCCTCCACCCTCGGGGCGGGCTATCTGGACGGGGTGGACTCCGCCGTCGCGCCACTGCGCGCGGCGGACGTCGACGTGGAGTACGGCGGCCCGCTGGGCGAACTGGCCCGCCCCGAGGCGGACGACAGGACCAGTGAGGCCATCGGATTCGGCGTGGCGATCCTCGTCCTGCTGATCGGCTTCGGCAGCCTGCTGGCCGCCCTGCTGCCCCTGGTCACAGCACTGATCTGCGCCGTCTGCGGCCTCGCCCTGCTGGGACTCCTCGCGGCCGCGGCCACCTTCGCCACCGTGTCCCCGACGCTGGCCACGATGATCGGGATCGGCGACGGACGCGGAGCCCGGCCGGGAGACACAGGGCGGCTGGCACCGGTACGCGCAGCGGGTGGAGCGCAGGCCCTGGTGGTTCCTGACCGGCGGGGTGATCGTCCTGGTCGTCCTGGCGTTCCCGCTGCCCTTCATCCAGCTCGGGCACATCGGCGACGGCGCGGACCCCACGTCCTTCACCGACCGGCGGGCCTTCGACCTGATGTCCTCGGCCTTCGGACCCGGTTCGAACGGCCCCCTGACCCTCGTGATCGACCAGTCGGCGGTCCCGCAGTCCGACCGGTCCGCGCTGGCCACCCAGGCGCAGCAGGCCCTCACCAAGGTGCCGGACGCCGCCACCATCACCCCGCTGAAGGCCACGTCCGACGGCGACGTCCTGATCGGCACCGCGTACTCCGTGGCCTCCCCGCAGGACGAGAGGACCACCGGTCTCGTCAACCGGCTGCACGACGAGGTGCTGCCCAAGGCCGTCTCCGGGACGGACGCGAGCACCTACGTCACGGGCACGACGGCCGCGCAGGTCGACTTCCTGGACATCGTCTCCAGCAGGCTCCCCCTGATCATCGCGGTGGTGGTGGGCCTCGCCTTCCTCGTCATCCTGACCGTGTTCCGCGGCCTGCTCGTCGCGCTCAAGGCAGCCGTGCTCAACGTGCTGTCGATCGCCGCCTCGTACGGCGTCGTGGTGGCCGTCTTCCAGTGGGGCTGGGGAGGCCCGGCGCTCGGCGTTTCGGGGGACGTCCCGATCGAGAGCTACGTACCGATGATGATGTTCGCCATCGTCTTCGGCCTCTCCATGGACTACGAGATCTTCCTGCTCTCCCGTATCCACGAGGCGTGGCTGCGGACCGGGGACCCCCGGGCGAGTGTGGCGCACGCCCTGGAGATCACCGCCCGGGTGATCACCTGCGCGGCGCTCATCATGGTCAGCGTGTTCGCGGCCTTCCTCATCAGCGACAACATCGTGGTGAAGATGCTGGGCCTGGGACTCGCGGCGAGCGTCCTCATCGACGCCACCGTCGTCCGTCTGCTGCTGGTACCCGCCGTGATGACCCTGCTCGGCAGGGCCGCCTGGTGGACCCCGCGTTGGCTGGACCGGGTACTGCCGCACCTGGACGCCGAAGGGGACACCCGTACCTGACGGGCGCCCGGTGGCCTGCCCACAGGGGCCCGAGGGGCCGGACGGGAGCCGCCTACGGGCAACGCGCCGGTCACCCCGCTTGCGGCGGTCATTAAGGTGTCGGCGTGACCTCCTTGACCTCGCAGACACCAGGCCACGCTCCCACGGAAGCCGGGGCGGCAGCGGCCGGTGCCCGCAGCGGGCGCGACCCGTTCTTCGACAACGCGAAATACCTGGCGATCGTCCTGGTCGCGATGGGCCATGCCTGGGAGCCGCTGCCCGACAGCGGGCGGGTGGTCGAGGCGCTCTACACCTTCGTCTACACCTTCCACATGCCGGTCTTCATCGTGATCGCCGGTTACTTCTCCCGCAGCTTCGACCTGCGGCCGGAGCGGGTGTGGAAGCTGGTCACCCAGCTTCTGGTGCCGTACGTCATCTTCGAGGTCGCGTACACCGTCTTCGAGCGCGTGGTGGAGCGCCCCTCGCAGCCGTTGACCATCGTCGACCCGTACTGGCTGCTCTGGTTCCTGCCCGCCCTGTTCATCTGGCGGCTCACCACCCCGGTCTGGCAGGTGATCCGCCAGCCCGTGGCCGTCTCGGTTGCCATCGCGGCCATGGCCTCGATGATGAACGGCATCGGCGGCGACCTCCAGCTTCAGCGCGTGCTGCAGTTCCTGCCGTTCTACGTGCTCGGCCTGCGCCTGCGCCCGTACCACTTCGACCTGGTGCGCCGCCCCATGGCACGCATCCTGTCCCTGCCGGTCTGCGCCGTGGCCCTGCTCGTCGCCTACTGGGCGGTCCCTCGCATCTCGACCAGGTGGTTCTACCGGCGGCAGAGCGCCGAGGAGCTGGCCTCGCCCGTCTGGGCCGGCGCGGCCATGACGCTCCTGCTGTTCGCGGCCGCCGTGGTGCTCAGCGCCTGCTTCCTCGCCTGGGTGCCGAACCGGAAGCTGTGGATGAGTGCGCTCGGAGCGGGCACGATCTACGGCTATCTCCTGCACGGGTTCGTGATCAGGACCGCCACGTACGAGAACTTCTACGACCACGCGTTCCTGGAGACACCGCTCGGCCGGATCGCGGTGACGGTGGCTGCCGCGGTGATGGTGACGCTCCTGTGCACCTCACCGGTGCGACGGGTGTTCCGCGTCGTGGTCGAGCCCCGGATGAAGTGGGCCCTGAAGCCCAAGCCGAAGCCGGCGCCCTGACGCCTCGGAACTCCGACGCCCTGACGCCTCGGACCTGCGGACGCGTCAGCCGGTGACGCCTCAGCCGGTGACGTAGGTCCTGCCGAGCACCGTGGCGTGCTCCAGGACGTCCTCCAGCGGGTCGTCGATCTGACCGGTCGAGATGAGCGCCACCTGCGGACCGTTGTGCGCGTCGGTGTGCGTCTCGTCGGCGTACGCGATCCCGGCGGGCAGTAAGGACGCCAGTACCGTCGTTCCGAGTACGGTCAGCTTGCGCATGTTCATGTCGGTTCCTCGCCCGTGGGGTGCAGTCGGCCGCACCATCCTCTCCCTCCGCCCGGGAACGACACGCCCGTCAGCACCCGGATGGCGGAGCGACTGTTACGCAGAACGCACCGCACCCCTGTGCCCGGACTACGGGCACAGGGGTGCGGGTGGTTCTACGGACTACGGGTTCAGACCGGGTCCGGCGTACCGAGCAGGGCCGACGCGTTCTCCATCGGGGTGAGGGGCACCGCGGGGGCGGGCACCTCGGCCGAACGGCAGGTGAAGCCGAGGCGCGTCAGCGCCCGGGTGACCTCGGCGGAGGAGAAGTCACGGCGGTCCTGCCGGGTGATCACTTCGCCGACCTGCTTGACGGGGTAGACCCGGCGGCTGATGACTACCGCGTCACCGGTGACGGGTTCGGGCTTGATGCCCTTCATCGAATCCTCGACTTCGTTCTTGAAGAGATCGAAGGGGAAGCGGGCGATGACACAGCGCATAGTGCCTCAACAAGGTGGTGGGGACGGCCGGACGGGGACTTACCGGTTCGGATTCAGGCAGCCCGGTTGGTGCGGCGCTGCGTCGACGCGGTACGCGCCTCCGGCGTGGGGGCGCCCGGACGGCGTCCCTGTGCGGGGCGGCGACGGCCACGGCCGGCGAATCCACCGCTCTTGCGCTCGGACGGCGGCGAGCTGATGGTGACCGGGACACCCGACGGGGCCTGCGCCCCGGTGATCCGGCTCAGCTCGGCCTCGCCGGAACGGACCTGGGCGACCTGCGGGGTGATCCCGGCGTCCGCCATCAGGCGGGTCATCTCGCGGCGCTGGTTGGGCAGCACCAGCGTGACGACGCTGCCGGACTCACCGGCACGGGCGGTACGGCCGCCGCGGTGCAGGTAGTCCTTGTGGTCGCTCGGCGGGTCGACGTTCACGACGAGGTCGAGGTTGTCGACGTGGATACCGCGGGCGGCGACGTTGGTGGCGACGAGCACCGTGACATGGCCGGTCTTGAACCGGTCCAGGGTGCGGGTGCGCTGCGGCTGCGACTTGCCGCCGTGCAGGGACGCTGCCCGTACACCGCTGGACAGCAGGTGGTCGGTGAGCTTGTCCACGGCGTGCTTGGTGTCCAGGAACATGATCACCCGGCCCTCGCGGGCCGCGATCTCGGTGGTCGTGGCGTACTTGTCGGCGCCCTGGACGTAGAGCACGTGGTGCTCCATCGTCGTCACCGCGCCGGCCGCGGGGTCGACCGAGTGGACGACCGGGTCGTTGAGGTAGCGACGGACGAGCAGGTCGACGTTGCGGTCGAGGGTGGCCGAGAACAGCATCCGCTGGCCGTCGGGGCTCACCTGGTCGAGCAGCTCGGTGACCTGGGGCATGAAGCCCATGTCGGCCATCTGGTCGGCCTCGTCGAGGACGGTGATGGTGACACGGTCGAGGCGGCAGTCGCCGCGCTCGATGAGGTCCTTCAGCCGGCCCGGGGTGGCGACGACGACTTCGGCGCCGCCGCGCAGGGCGCTGGCCTGGCGGCCGATCGACATGCCGCCGACGACGGTGGCGATGCGCAGCTTCAGCGACCGGGCGTACGGGGTGAGCGCGTCGGTGACCTGCTGGGCCAGTTCCCGGGTGGGGACGAGGACCAGGGCCAGCGGACGGCGGGCGTCGGCGCGGCGGCCCTCGGTACGGGCCAGCAGGGCCAGACCGAAGGCGAGCGTCTTACCGGAGCCGGTACGGCCACGGCCCAGGACGTCGCGCCCGGCGAGCGAGTTCGGCAGGGTGGCTGCCTGGATCGGGAACGGCACCGACATGCCCTCGGCGACGAGCGCCGCCATCAGCGGTGCGGGCATCTCCAGGTCACCGAAGGCTTCTACTGCGGGAAGCGCCGGGGTGATGGTCACGGGGAGGGCGAACTCGCCCTTCAGCGCCGCGGGCCGGCGGCCGTAGCCACCGGAGCGTCCGGAGCCGCCGCCGGAACGGCCCTGGGAGGGACCGCCCTGCCGGCTCGACGGAGCGGAGCGGAACCCGTTGGCGGTGCGACTGCTTCCGGCGGAACCGCCTGAGCGGGTCCGGGAAAATCGGTCGTTCGTACGAGACGTGCGTTCGCGGTTCATGCAGAACCTTCCTCGATATGGCGCGTATCGAGGGATTCTTTATCGGGCAGCAGCAGCCTGAGCGGCGCCAAGAATCGCAAGAACGTGCCGATGAAATACGAAAATAAAGCCCGGCCGCTGGGAACAAGCCGTATCCGGCGCTTCAGATTGACTGCTTCGACATGACCGACATGCATCCGGAACAAGTCACCGGGGAGTCGCTCACGGGGTCGGTCATGGATCGGTCAAGATGTGGTACGTGCGGTGGTGCGGTGGTGCGTGTGCTTCGGGGACCGTCGACGGTCCCCGAAAACAACAACGAGCCGGGGCCCGCACCCCAAGGTGCGGGCCCCAGCTACGCCGTACGCCTGAGTGATCAGGCGGGGGTGATGTTCTCCGCCTGCGGGCCCTTCTGGCCCTGCGTGACGTCGAAGTTCACCTTCTGGCCTTCCTGCAGCTCGCGGAAGCCGGAAGAGGCGATGTTCGAGTAGTGAGCGAAGACGTCAGCGCCGCCGCCCTCCTGCTCGATGAAGCCGAAACCCTTTTCCGCGTTGAACCACTTCACGGTGCCAGTAGCCATGTCATATCTCCTTCGGGGCAGTGCCCGTGGGCTCACACTGTGCGAGCCCTACGTCGCCGCAAATGATTGCCCCTTCCGGAAAGAACCGGAAATACAAAAGCGCGCCCACCGATGTAGAACCGGCGAGAGCACTTGAAGTTTTGGGAACCACAACTGCAACTGAGATCAACCGTAGCACGATTCGCCGGGATCGGGGATGTACGCCATATCACTCGGGTCGCAGGCATAAAATTACTGTTGTCCATTGAGTAATATTCTGTGCTGGCCAATGCAGATATTCAGCGGCCGGTCGCGGACGCCGCAGCTCCGCGTTGAGACGCAGGGCTTCTTCGAGCCGGTCCTCAAGGATGACGATGCGGCACGCGGCGTCGGCCGGCGTACCGCTGAGGACCAGCTCTCGCGCATGGGCGGCGATGCGCGGTCGGTAGCGGGAGTAGCGGCGGCGGCCGCCCTCGGACCGCAGGGGCGCGATCAGACGGGCCTCGCCGACCGCACAGGGGAGGCACCGCCGACTGACCAGCTGGCCAGTTGGTTACGTGCCTGGCCCGGGGCCATAATGCGTGGTGTAGCCCTTCACGCATCCCCCGTCGTGAAGGGCTACACCCTTGTCCGGGCCCGGGCCGGGCGGTGTGGCGTGGCGTGTCGGGGTCCTGAGGTCCCGTGACGTGCGTGCGCCGCGGTGGGCCGAGCGCTCCGGCCGGACCTGGCGTGGCGTTCATGGCGAACCTCGCCTGCACCACCCTCGCCGCCGCGCCGCTCCCCGACACGGCCCGGCGCGGCCGGGTGACCACACAGGCGGTGGTGACGCTGCTCATCAACCACCCGCTGTGGACGGGCTGGTGAGCCCGTCCACCGTCACACCGGGCCCCTGGGAACAGCCCGTCACACCCGCACCCGCACCTGCCCGCGCAGACGCTCCAGCACCCGGCCGCGCAGCAGCTCGTACTCCTCGCGGAGCCTCACGATCTCCGCCGGACGGGGCACCACCGTGCCGCCCGTCACGATCTCCTCCGGCCCGAACTGCTCGCGGGTGAGGTCGATCTCGATGCCCATGCCCAGTCGGTTCCACCAGTGGAAGTCCGTCTGGACGCCGTCGACCCGGACCTCACCGCGAATCAGCTCGCCACCGAGCAGGTCGTTGACCACCATGGCCGTGACACCGCACTGGTCCCGCGCCGGGTTGTCCGGGTTCCAGTGCGGGCGGTGGACGGGGGTGGTCGTGTCGGCGTCCCAGCTGCTTCTGATGGCGGCTTCGAGATCGGCGAGGAGGAGGGGTTCCATGCCGTGATCCTCCCACCGTCCACTGACACTCCGGGCCCGTCAGCGCGAGGTCCGCGAGGCCATGACGGCGATGTCGTCCTCCGCGTCCTGCCCGAACCGGTCCAGCACCTCGTCCAGCAGGTCTTCCAGCCTGCCGCTCATCGGCAGGGCGAGCCCGGAGAGCCGTCCCACCGACACATCGATGTCCTCGCCCCTGCGCTCCACCAGACCGTCGGTGTACATGAACAGCACCGTCCCCGGACCACACGGCACCCTCGTCGTCCGGTACCCGCCGAATCCCGTACCGAGCGGCGGCCCCACCGACACGCCCGTCACCCGCCCGGCCGACCCCGGGTCGATGAACACCGGCGGCAGATGACCCGCGCTCGACATCTCGCAGACCCCGACCGCCCGGTCGACCACCGCGATCAGACAGGTCGCGGCCCGGTCGATGCCGGAGCGCTCGACCATCTGGTCCAGGTGCTCCAGGATCTCGTGCGGCGGCAGATCGTCGTACGCCAGGAGCCGTAGCAGCGAGCGGTAGTGGCTCATGGCGACGGACGCCTCCACCCCGTGACCCATCACATCGCCCATCGCCTTGAGATGGCGCCCGTCCCGCAGCGGAATGACGTCGAACCAGTCACCGCCCACCAGCGCCCCCTGCTCCGCGGGCAGATAGCGGCTGGCGATCTCCACGTGCGGATGCGGCCCGCGCGGCTCGGAGAGCAGGGAACGCTGGAGCTCGCGGGCGATGGAGTGCTCGTGCGTGTACCGGCGGGCGTGCTCCAGATCGATGGCGGCGCGGCCCGCCAGCTCGCGCGCGACCACCATGTCCTCGTCCGTGAAAGAGGGCGAGCCATCGGCCCGGACGAGGCTCAGCGCGCCCTGCGGAAGTCCGCGCGCGGTGAGCGGCACCACGAGCGCCGAGTGGATGCCGATGGCACGGTAGGCAGCGGCCCGTGCGGGCGAGGGCCCCCATGAGCTGAGCTCCTCGTCGCTCAGGAAGTCCACACTCACCGGGGCGTTCGACACCAGGCAGCGCGGTACGGCCGCGCCCTCCTGGTAGTCGATGTGGTCACCCGGCCTGCTGAACCTGTCCACGATGTCGCGGAGCGACGGCACGGTCGCCAGCGCGGCCCGACGCAGCCTCAGCACGCCCGGCGGCGCGTGCCGCACCTCGTGCCCGACTTCCGGCGGGAAGACGTCCACGGCTGCGACGTCGGCCAGCGCCGGTACGACGCAGTCGGCCAGCTCCTGGCAGGTGGTGTCCATGTCGAGCGTCGTACCGATGCTCACCGCCGCCGTGTCCAGCAGCGCCAGATGACGCCTGGCCCGTTTCAGCTCCTCGTTCCGGATCTCGGACTCACTGACGTCCAGGACGATGGCGACCAGCCCGATGACCTTTCCTTCCTCGTCCTCCAGCCGGTGGTACGCGCCGTGCCAGTACCGCTCCTCCAGGTCGGACACCGCCCAGGTCTGGCCCGTGTAGGTGATCTCGCGGGGCTGCCCGTCGGCCAGCACCTTGCGCAGGACGTCCTCCCGCGCCTCGATCTCCGGCAGGACCTCGAAGACGGAACGGCCCAGGTGGCAGGCGGCCGAGACCCCGTTGATCCGTTCGAGTGCCGGGTTGACGTAGAGGTAGCGCAGTCCGGTGTCGAGCACGGCCACCCCCGCCATCGCACCACCGAGCAGAGCGGCCGGCCCTGCCAGGTCCAAGGGCGTCGGCCGGGCTGCGTGCTCTTCGGACGGCAAGGGAGCCTCCTGGGCGTGGCACGGGCGGGCACACGGTGGCCGGGCGGCGGACGGGGTGGGTGCGCCGCCCGCAGCCAGGCTCTTCATCGTGGTCCGCCCCGCCGCACCCCGCATCTCCGCGTCTCCGAACGGACCAGAGCCCGCCTTCGGGGCATCCGTGCCCGCGCTCAGTGCGCGTGCGGTCCCGACAACCGCGGCTTCCCCTGCGGTACGAGCGCGAGCGCCATCACCGCGCTCACCCCGGCGGCCACGGCACACACCGTGAAGGCGTCACCGAACGCCCCGATGGCCGCACTCCCGCCCGCGATCCCCGCCGCCGCGACCGTGGACACGACCGCCACCCCGATGGAACCGCCCACCTCGTGGAAGGTGTTCACCACACCCGAGGCGAGCCCCGCTTCCCGGTGGTCCACCATGGCCAGCGCCGTCGTCGTCGCCGTCACGAACACCGCCCCCAGTCCGAACGAGGCCACGACGAGTCCGGGCAGCAGCCCCGCGTACACACTGCCGTCCACCGAGAGCCAGGTCAGGGGTACGCACCCGGCGGCGGCGATCGCCATCGCGCCCACGGCCGTCGTACGGCTGCCGAGCCGCCCGACGAGCCGCGACCCGAGGTGCGCGCCGATGCCGACGGCGAGCGCGACGGGCAGGAAGACGAGGCCGGTCTTCATCGGCCCGAAGCCACGTCCGTGCTGGAGGTAGACGGAACCGAGGAAGAAGAACGCGATCAGCAGCGCCGTGGCGATCAGCATCAGGAACGCCCCCGCGAGCACCGGCCGCCGCGTGAACATCCGCAGGTCCATCAGCGGCGCCTTCGCGGCGCGTTCGACAGCCGCGAACACCGCGTACAGCACCGCCGCCCCCGCGAGCGGCAGCAGCGTCGCCGCCGAGCCCCAGCCGGTGTTCCCCGCCTCGACCAGCCCGTAGATCAGCGAGCCGGTCCCGGCGGTGACGAGCAGCGCCCCGGGCACGTCGAGCCGGGCCCGCTGCGTTGCGCGGACCGGAACCAGGAGGGGTACGGCCACCAGGAGGGCCAGGCCGACGGGGACGTTGACGTAGAACACCCACTGCCAGCCGGGACCGGCGGTCAGCGCGCCGCCGAGCAGCACCCCGATCGCCGAACCGGTGCCGCCGATCATGGCCCACACGCCGAGCGCCTTGTTGCGCTCCTCGCCGTGGAACGTGGTGGTGACGAGGGACAGCGCGGCGGGCGAGAGCAGCGCGGCCCCCACCCCCTGCGCGATGCGGCCGCCGATCAGCAGGGCGGCGCTGTCGGCGAGCCCGGTGGCCAGCGAGGCAGCGGTGAAGACGGCCAGCCCGGCGAGCAGGACACGGCGCGCTCCGAGCGCGTCGGCGAGCCGCCCGCCCAACAGCATCAGACCGCCGAAGCAGAGGGTGTACGCCGTGACGACCCAGGTCAGCGTGGTGCGGCCGAGGTGCAGATCCGCCGCCATGGCGGGCAGCGCGACATTCACCACGGTCACGTCGAGCACCAGCATGAACTGGCCGGCGCAGATCAGCGCCAGGACCGCCCAGCGCCGTGGGACGGCGACGCGATCAGGGTGCGTAGGAGGCTGCGGATGGGCGTGCGGATGGATCTGATGGACCTCGGAACGGCTCATGAACTCAACTGTACGGTTCAGTTCAGTTGAACTCAACCGTACAGTTCAGGTCGCTGTTAGCCTGTCCCCCATGAACGCGAAGCAGCCCCCCGCCGGACCCCGCGCCGAAGCGAAGCGCCTGGCCATCGTCGGAGCCGCCCGCACCGCGTTCCTCCGCGAGGGTTTCGGCGTGGGCATGGACGCCATCGCCGCCGAGGCGGGCGTATCGAAGGTGACGGTCTACAACCACTTCGGCAGCAAGGAAGCCCTGTTCACGGCCGTCATCACGGGCGCCCTGGACGAACCCCTCGGCGGCGCGCCCACGGCAGCCCTCGCCCAACTGGCCGACGCCGACGACCTCCGTACGGCCTTCGTCGACGCGGCCCGCGCCTGGGTGGCAGCGGTGCGGGGCAACACGGACGTCGCGGCCCTGCGCAACCTGGTCGCCGCCGAGCAGCACCGCTTCCCCGAACTGGGGACCGCCTGGCAGGGCCACGGCCCCGAAGGCCACCACCCGGCCGTCGCCGACGCCCTGCGCACGCTCACGGAACGGGGCCGCCTCGACATCCCCCACCTGGAAACGGCGATCGTGCAGCTCTACGCGCTGCTCGTCTTCCCGCACCTGGTCTTCAGCTCGTACGGGACCGCCATCGACGACACCGCCACGGATCGTCTGATCACGGGCGGCGTCGACATGTTCTTGAGCTACTACGCGCCGAAGGGGTAACCCGCCGCAGCGGCCACGAACGCCGCGAAGGCGGCGGGGGCGACGGTGAAGGCGGGGCCGCCGGGGTTCTTGGAGTCGCGGACGGCGATACGGCAGGGCTGGGCGGCGACTTCGACGCACTCGCCGCCACTGCTGCCGCTGTACGAGGACTTCAGCCAGGCTGCGGTGCCGAGGGGGGCGCACTCGATGCAGTCGCCGCCACTGCTGCCACTGAAGCTGGACTTACGCCACACCGCGCTCTTCAGGTCCTGGCTGCTGCCCATAGCGTTCCTCCATTACGCGCGCGATCAGTGCCGCCGAGTCCTCCGGGGAGAGGGCCGCGGCCTGCAGGCGAGCGTAACCCAGCGAACGCTCCCTGATCACTTGCGGATTGGCGGTCATGTGACCCGAGTCGTAGCTCTCCGAGTAGAAGAGATCCGGGTCGTTGTCGAAGCGCAGGACCGTGAACGAACCCATCATTCCCGCGTGTTGCCCCACCCTGAAGGGCAACACCTGAATCTGCACCCAGGGTCGATCGAGGAAAGACAACAGGTGCGCGAGTTGGCTGCGCATGACCTCGGCTCCGCCGATCTCCAGGTGCAGTGCCGCCTCATCCAGCACCACGCACAGCACCGGCGGATTCTCACGGCGGAGAATCCGCTGCCGCTCCATCCGTGCCGCCAAGACCTCCTCGACGGTGTCCTGATGGTCCACACCAAGCACAGCCCGCGCGTACGCCTCGGTCTGCAACAGCCCGTAGACCAACTGTGATTGGTACGTGGAGATGAATGAAGCCTTCGCCTCCATCTCCGCATACGCCTGGAACCACGTCGGCAGTTGGCTGCGCAGCACCAGCCCCACCAACCGGGACAGCACCCCCTCGGTCCCCAGCGCGGCATCCGCCCGGTCGGAGAAGTCACGGGTCGGGAGCTTCCTGGCCGTCTCGATCTGGCCGACCAGCGACGCCGTGCAGAAGATGATCGCGCCGAGTTCCTTCTGATTGAGCCCTGCCGCCTCGCGGAGCCGCCGAAGTTCGGCACCGTAGTAGTCCAGCGGTGAAGCATGCGGGTCGAGGTCACGGATGTTGACCATGTGCGGGGGTTCCCCTCGTTCACGTACAGCTCAGGTACAAGCTCACGCGGCGCAGCGTTGCTTTGCGCCCGTAGCCGAGCGTAACCATCACTGTCCATTCTGGTGACGTGAATCACGTAACCGATGAACAGACGCCCGGAGTTGAGGGGCCCACCCGCTATGGCATGAGCTTCACGGTCGGTGACCACTCGGCTCGGCATCTGCGGCGCATCCTCCGCACGTACCTCGCCGGATGGGGCCTGTCCGAACTCGCCGACGCGGCCGAACTCGCGCTGACGGAACTGGTCGCGAACGTCGTGCGGCACGTGCCCGACCGCCGGTGCGCCCTGCTGATCCTGCGGACCCCGGAGGGTGTGCGGGTGGAGGTGAGCGACAACTGCCCCGACCTCCCCGAGGTGGGAGACGCGGCCCCGCTCGCCGAGGACGGGCGGGGCCTGTTCCTCGTCGCGGCCGTCGCCGGCGGATGGGGGGTGGTGCCACGGGCGGGCGGGAAGGCGGTGTGGTTCGAGTGCCGGCCGGACGTACCGGAGCCGGAGGTCTACGAACGGGCCCCCGTGCGAGCCACGGCGTACGGGCGCGGCAACGCGTCGATGCTCACCGTGCCGCGCGCGGAGTCCGCGTCCCGGGGCGGCCGGAGTGCCGCCGAGACGGCGTCCGGCAGAGTGCTCTGACCGAGCAGACCGGTGACCAGGGCGGTCGTCAGTTCGTGCCAGAGCGCGGCGCGGCGCAGCATCGCGTGGTCGCTTCCCTCGACCGTGACCAGGCAGGTCCGGGCGCCCGCATCGCGCGCCCGGTCGGCCAGCGCCCGGCTGGCGCGGGGGTTCGTGACGCGGTCGTGGGTGCTGTGGATCAGGACGACGTCACGGTCCACGAGCTGGGTGACCGGGTCCTCGGGCGGGCACCACGGGGCGAGGCCGACCACCGCGCGTACCAGCGGATGCCCTGCGGCACGGAGGGAGGCGCGGGCGCCCATGGAGTGACCCACGAGGACGACGGGAAGGTCACCGGCCTCTCGCTGGAGGTCGTCGAGGGCGCGTACGGCGTCGTGGAGGGGGTCTTCGCGGGGGCCGTTCCAGCCGCGGCAGGTGTAGCGGACGCTACGGACCAGGACGTCGGCCGGGAGCGTGGCCTTCCTGACGGACCGCCGGAAGGGGCGCATCCGGACCGCCGGCAGATTGAGCGGACCGAACGGCGGCGGGCCGGCCCCCGCCTCACGGCCACCGTGCAGGAGGAGTACCGCAGCGGAGGGGGGATGGTGTGCCATACGTTCACGGTACGGGGCACGCACCCGTCCCCGTAAGGCGATCAAGGGAGCCATCATGGCATCAGGACCTCAAGTCGGTCAGCCGGTGCAGGACTTCACCCTGCCCGGAGGAATTCTCACCGACGACGCTTTCGAGCGCACCGATTACACGCTCTCGAAGGCGCGCGGCCGGTCCGTCGTCCTCGCTTTCTATCCGGGAGACAACACTCCGGTTTGCACGAAGCAGCTCTGTTCCTACTCCTCCGGGTTCGAGACCTTCGAGGGGCTGGATGCCGAGGTCTGGGGAATCAGTCCACAGGGTGTGGACAGTCACGAGGCGTTCGCCCGCACGCACGGACTGCGGATGCCGCTGCTCGCCGACGAGGGGCGCGAGATCGCCAAGGCGTACGGGGTTTCCGCGCCCGGCATCGGTGTGCGGCGCGCGGTCTTCCTGGTCGGCCCCGACGGCGTTCTGCGCTGGAAGCACGTGGCACTGTTCGGCGCCACGTTCCAGTCGCTGGACACGCTCGCCGAGCACCTGTCCGGCATCAAAGTCGCGTAAGGAGTGCCGGGACCCGGCAGTACCACAACCCCCCGGCGTATGGGATCATCCAGCCAGTTCGACGGAAATGTCGGGGGACGTCGAAAAACCGGGGGAGTGATCGCGTGACCTTCTTTCTGGGTCTCGGCATTGCGGGACTTGTTCTTCTCGCCCTCTCCCTGATCTTCGACGGAATCCTCGAAGGACTATTGGGCGGCGTACTGGACGGCCTGTTCGACGGCCTCCTCTCGCTGCCGGTCATCGCCGGCTTCCTCTCGATGCTCGGCTTCGGCGGCGCGATCATGCTCGGCGCGACGGGTGTCGGCACGGTCGCGGCCACCGTCACCGGAGCCGTCGCCGGTCTCGTCGCGGCATGGGTGACCTGGAGGTTCAGCCGGGCCCTCATGCGCGACCAGACGACCGCGACGCCGCGCGGGGACGACCTCATCGGCACGTCCGGATCGGTGGTCACGCCAATTCCGGCCGGCGGCTACGGCGAGGTGCTGCTCCGACTCGCGGGCCAGACCGTGAAGTTCGCCGCGAAGAGCCCGGAGCCCGTCGAGCGGGGCGCCGAGATCTGGGTGGAGGCCGCACTGTCGACCACCTCGGTCCAGGTCCGTCAGGTCGAGCGCTGACCACCACCTGACCGTTCGACACGGTCTGACCGAAAAACGATCTGCCGTCCCCCTCGTCGGGAGGCAGGGGGGACCCTTCTCATGAGCCCAGTTCTGATCGCCGTCATCGGCATCGTCGTACTCGTCGTACTCCTCGGCCTCGTAGTGATCACCCGCTACAAGGTGGCCGGGCCCAGCGAGGCGTTCATCATCACCGGCCGGCGCGGCAAGAAGTCGACCGATCCGGTCACCGGCCGCACCAGCATCGACAACAGCGGCCAGAAGGTCGTCGTCGGTGGCGGCGTCTTCGTCGTGCCGTTCGTCCAGCAGAAGTTCACCCTGGACCTCTCCAGCCGCCACATCCCGATCTCCGTGCGCGGCGCCGTGACCCTGCGCGGCGTGAAGTCGAACCTCGAAGGCGTCGCGATCGTCAAGGTCGGCGGCAACGAGGACGCGATCCGGGCCGCCGCCCAGCGTTTCCTCCAGCAGCAGGACGGCATCGTCGGCTTCACCCAGGAAGTCCTGTCGGGCGCGCTGCGCGCCATCGTGGGCCGGATGTCGGTCGAGGACATCATCCGCGACCGTGCCGCGTTCGCGAGCCAGGTCGCCGAGGAGGCCGAGGCCAGCCTGTCCGGGCAGGGCCTGATCCTGGACGCGTTCCAGATCCAGGACATCACCACCGAGGGCTCGTACCTCGAAGACCTCGGCCGGCCCGAGGCGGCGCGCGCCAAGCAGGAGGCCGACATCGCGGAGGCCATCGCCCGCCGTGCGTCTGAGCAGGCCCGTCTGAAGGCGGCCGAGGAAATCGCCATCGCCGAGCGGACGTTCTACCTCAAGCAGGCCGAGATCAAGGCGGAGACGGAAGCGGCGGCCGCCAAGGCCAACGCGGCCGGCCCGCTCGCCGAGGCCGCCCGCCAGCAGGAAGTGCTCCAGGAGCAGGAGAAGGTCGCCGAGCGCCAGGCGGCGCTGACCGACCGCGAGCTGGACACGAAGGTCCGTAAGCCCGCGGACGCCGCCCGCTACCAGGCCGAGCAGGAGGCGGAGGCCCGCCGCATCGCCCAGGTCAAGGAGGCCGAAGCGGACGCGGAGCGCTCCCGCCTGACCGGTCAGGGCGAGAAGCTGCACCGCTCGGCCCTGGCCGACGCGGTCCGCATCGAGGGCGAGGCGGAGGCCGCGGCGATCGCGGCCAAGGGTGCGGCCGAGGCCGAGGCCATGCAGAAGAAGGCCGACGCGTTCGCCCGGTACGGGGACGCGGCGGTGCTCCAGATGCTGGTCGAGGTGCTGCCGACGGTCGTGGCGAAGGCTTCCGAGCCGCTCAGCGCCATCGACAAGCTGACGGTGATCTCCACGGACGGCGCCAGCCAGCTCGCCCGCACGGTCACGGACAACGTGACGCAGGGCATCGAACTCCTCAACTCCACGACGGGCGTGGACCTGGGCGCCCTCCTGGAGAACCTGAAGAACCGCACGGCCCCGGCCACCGGGGTCCCCGCCCAGGCCGCGGACCCCAAGAACAACGGCAAGATCGAAATCACCGACTGAACGACAGCGTCACCCACCACCCCGTGCCCGGCCGGAGAATCCTTCCGCCGGGCACCGGCGCGTCCGGGGGGCGCGGAGAGCGGCACCGCTGAAGTCGCCACACGGCTGTCGCCGACGGGACGGCTGTCAGCCGACCGACGGTACGCCGGGCCTCCGGTCCGACGGCAACGCACAGGCCGGGGAGCCGCCGGGCAGACGGTCACGGTTGGCGGCGACGAGCCGGTAGACCCCGTGGGCGATCCACCGCGGCGGGGGCAGGGTGAGCAGGCCACCCAGCCATGCCCAGGCTCCACCGGCTCGCAACAGCAGCTTGGCGACGGCCTGCGCACCGCCGTACACCGCGCCGGGCGGCGAGATCCACAGCACTTCGTGCTCGGCGCGCGCCCGGGTGACGCCGAGGGCGTCCAAGTCCGCGAACTGCCACGGCGTGACGGCGCAGTCCGGCCGCAGTCGCCGCACGAGGAACGCCACCGAGGTCGTGCAGAAGGCGCAGTCGCCGTCGTAGACGAGCACAGGTCGGGTCGGCATGCTCCCATCCTGCCCGAGCACCGTGCCGGAGGGCCGCTTCCCTCGCGTCAGAGCGGTGTGCCCGCGTGCGGGATGCGGACCAGCGTGACCGTCGGGTCCGGGTGGCGCGTACGAGGGTCCATGGGCGCGGGCGGCGCACCCGCGCCATCTCCTCGCCGGTCCGCCCCTGGCCCGTCACGCGAAGATCACCGACCTGCCGGACCGGACGGTAAGGAACAAGGCATGCTGGGATTCGTGCCCCCACTCCCTCAGCAGCCCCAACGCGTCCCCGCAGGCGGCCACATGGTCGTCTGCGGAGACGACACCCTGGCCAGGCGCCTCGCGGTGGAGCTCCGTTACGTCTACGGCGAGCGGGTGACCCTGCTGCTCCCACCCGGCGGCGACCCCGACCACCCCGAGCGGCAGATAACCCAACGCGGCCGCGCGGCAGCGCTGTTCGGGCGGATGTCGGCGGCGATGAACCGCAACGGCAACGCGGCCGGCAGCACGGACACCGACACGAACGCCGGGATCGAGGCCGTCCGCATCCTGGAGGCACCTGAGCCCTCCGACGACGTGTTCGAAGAGGCGGGCATCGACCGGGCCGCCGCGCTCGCGCTCGTCTACGACGACGACGAGCGCAACATCCGGGCCGCCCTGACCGCCCGCCGCCTCAACCCGCGCCTGCGCCTGGTCATCCGGCTCTACAACCGCAAGCTCGGCCAGCACCTGGAGACGCTGCTCGACCAGGCGGCGGCGCTGGCCGTGCCCGGGCTCGACCAGGCGGCACTCGACGCCTCCACCACCGTGCTGTCCGACGCGGACACGGCGGCGCCCGCCCTGGCCGCCACCGCGCTCACCGGCAGCAGCAAGGTCATCCAGGCCGGGGGGCTGCTCCTGCGGGCCGCCGAACGGCCGCCGCCGCGCCACGGCGAGGTGGCCGACCCGGGACTGTGCACGCTCGCGCTGCTCTCCTCCACCACCCACGACCCGGCGGGCGCCGAGGGTTCCGACAGCAGCGGCGACGAGGGCCCCCGACTCCTGCCGGACGCCGCCTCGGTGGCGGCCGCTCCCGGGCGCGGAACCATCGTCCTGGAGAACATCAGCCGGGCGGACCCGGCCCGCCCGGCGAAGCGGATGGGCGGGCGGGGCGCGCCGCTGAGCCAGGTGTTCTCACGGCGGCTGCGCTGGTCGGCGGCCGGAGTCGCGAGCACCGTGGTCGGCCTCGCGGTCGCCTCGGTGCTGACCACCGGCTACCACCCCCTGCACGCCGCCTACCTGACGCTGCTCGACCTGTTCGCGATGGGCGATCCGGCGCTCGACGACCCGCCGGGCCGCCAGATCATCCAGCTGCTCTCCGGACTGGCCGGGCTGATGCTGCTGCCGCTGCTGGTGGCCGCCGTCCTGGAGACGTTCGGCTCGCTGCGCACCACCTCGTCGCTGCGCCGCCCGCCGCGCGGACTGTCCGGGCACGTCGTGCTGCTGGGCCTCGGCAAGATCGGTACGCGGGTCCTGGTGCGGCTGCGCGAACTGAACATCCCCGTGGTCGTCGTGGAGGAGGACCCGGAGGCGCGCGGCATCCCGCTGGCCCGGAGCATGCACGTCCCGACGGTCATAGGCGATGTCACGCAGGAAGGCGTCCTGGAAGCGGCGAAGATCCATCGCGCCGGTTCCCTGCTGGCCCTGACCAGCGTCGACACCACGAATCTGGAGGCGGCGCTGTACGCCCGCTCGGTCAAGCCGGACCTGCGGGTGGCGCTGCGCCTGTACGACGACGAGTTCGCCACCGCCGTCTACCGCACCCTGCGCACCGCCCACCCCCAGGCCCGGACCCGCTCCCGTTCCGTCTCCCACCTGGCTGCCCCGTCGTTCGCGGGCGCCATGATGGGCCGCCAGATCCTGGGGGCGATCCCGGTCGAGCGGAAGGTCATGCTGTTCGCCGCGCTGGGGGTGGCCGGCCATCCCCAGCTGGAGGGCCGCACGGTCGAGCAGGCGTTCCGCGCGGGTGCCTGGCGGGTGCTGGCAGTGGACGCCACCCCGCCCGCCGACCGGCAGCCGGACCTGACGGCCGCCGGGACGACGGGGCAGCCGCTGGGCCTGATCCAGGACCTGCACCCCGGGTACGTACTGCGCCCCGAGGACCGCGTGGTGATCGCCGCGACCCGTCGCGGTCTGGCGGAACTCCTGCGCGGGCAGCGGACGATGACACGCCGCTGACCAGGTCCTGGCGTGCGGCACGTGGGGCTACCGCAGGCCGCCCATCGCGTCGCGCACCTCGTCCAGGGTCCGTTCGGCGATCTCGTTGGCCCGCTCGTTGCCCGCGCGCAGCACCGACCGTACGTACGCCATGTCCTGGGCGTACTCCGCGCGCCGGGCGCGGATCGGCGCCATACGTGTGTTGACCGCGTCTGTCACCGTCCGTTTGAGGGCGGCGGCTCCCCCGTTCCCGATCTCCCCGGCGACCTCGTGCGGGTCCCGGCCGAGGCAGAGCGCGGCGAGCAGCACGAGGCTCGACACCCCGGGCCTACCCTCCGGCTCGTACGTGATGCGGCGCTCCGCGTCCGTCGTCGCACCCTTGATCAGCCGCGCCGTCTCGTCCGCACCGGCGGAGAGCGCGATCGAGTTGGCGCGGCTCTTGCTCATCTTGGTGCCGTCGGTGCCGAGCAGGAGGGGCGCGGCGGAGAGCAGTGCGTCCGGTTCGGGGAAGACCGCCCCGTACCGCTCGTTGAAGCGCCGGGCGATGGTCCGGGTCACTTCTAGGTGCGGCAGCTGGTCCTGGCCGACCGGCACCAGGTTGCCCTTGCAGAAGAGGATGTCGGCGGCCTGGTGGACGGGGTAGGTGTACATGAGTCCGCTGACCGAGGACTGCCGGGAGTGCGCGATCTCGTCCTTCACCGTGGGGTTGCGGCCCAGTTCGGCGACGGACACCAGGCTCAGGAAGGGCAGCAGGAGCTGGTTGAGGGCGGGCACGGCGCTGTGGTTGAAGACCGTCGTGCGGGCGGGGTCGATCCCGATCGCCAGGTAGTCGAGCAGCAGCCCTTCCACATACTCGGAGAGCCGCTCGGCGACGTCCCGGTCGGTGAGCACCTGGTAGTCGGCGACGAGCACGAAGACCTCCACGCCGAGGTCCTGAAGCCTGACCCGGTTGTGGAGGGTGCCGAAGTAGTGGCCGAGGTGGAGCGCGCCGGTGGGGCGGTCGCCGGTCATGACCCGGAAGCGTTCGGGGGTGTGCCGTAGCTGCTGTTCGAGCTCGGTGCTGCGGGTCTGTGCGGGCGTGGTGGGGATCACGGTGGCCGGGACTCCGGAAGCGGTGATGGTCATGGTCGGTCTCTCCTCGCGCGGGTGCTGATGCGTGGAGGACGGCCCGCCGAACCGGGGATCCGCGCCGCCCGGAGGCAGCAAAAAAGGGCCGTCCATGTCGAACGGCCCTGGTTCCGTGCAGATGAGGTGGCCGCTCCTAGTAGGAGCGCCACCAGTTCCGGCACAGTACGGAGGTCATGCGGCCCAGTGTACGGGGAGGGGCCGTGGGCGTACGGCGTGTCCGGAGTACGCACCGGCCCGGCTCGGACGGCGGACGAGATGTTGCCGCCCCGATCACCCGAGGAGAGCCTGAGCGGGACGTCACCAGGTCTCAGCGAGCGCGGACCGCACCGCGCCGGTCGTGGTGGGCGTAAGGAGCGAAATTGCGATGAGAGTCATGTTGAGGGCACACCTGGACACCCAGGTCTCGAACGACGCGCTCAAGAGCGGCCAGCTGCTGAAGGTCATGCAGGAGATGATGGAAGCGCTCAAGCCCGAGGCGTCCTACTTCGGCCCCAGCGAGGGCGGCCGGTCCTGCACCTTCGTCTTCGACATGCAGGACAGTTCACGGCTGCCCAGCATCGCGGAGCCGCTCTTCGAGCAGCTCGGCGCGAGGATCGAGATCCAGCCGGTGATGAACGCCGAGGACATGAAAAAGGGTCTTGCCGCGCTGAAGCACTGACCTCGGAGTAACCGCCCGGCTCCGTCCGGGCGGTTACCCGAAGGACCGCCCCCGCGCCTGGGACAAGAGCCTGGTCATCGACCTGGCCGCGACCGCCCGGCGCTCCCGGCACCGCCTCGCCCTCCACAACGGGGTTCTCACCCACCGCACCACGACCTACGCCGGCCGGCACCTCATCGTGCCGGCCGCTCTGGTGACCGGGCTCTCCTCCGTCCCGGCCCGGGAGGAGATCTTCGGGGCACAGCGGGAAGCGATCGCGCGCGCCGAGCGGTGGGGCGCCGACCAGCGGAAACCGACACGTCCGGGGATACGGAATAGGTCGCGGGGGTGCCTCGTTGTAGGGTGTGTTCACATAGTTCAACATTCAACCAAAACCTCTTGGAGGCGGGCGTCATGCAGTTCGGGATCTTCACCGTCGGAGACGTCACCACCGACCCCACGACCGGCCGGACACCGAGCGAGCACGAGCGCATCAAGGCGACGATCGAGATCGCGCTGAAGGCGGAGGAAGTGGGCCTGGACGTCTTCGCGACCGGTGAGCACCACAACCCGCCGTTCGTCCCGTCCTCGCCGACCACCACGCTCGGCTACATCGCCGCCCGCACCGAGAAGCTGATCCTCTCCACGTCCACCACGCTGATCACCACCAACGACCCGGTGAAGATCGCCGAGGACTACGCGACCCTCCAGCACCTCGCTGACGGCCGCATCGACCTGATGATGGGCCGCGGCAACACCGGACCGGTCTACCCCTGGTTCGGCAAGGACATCCGCCAGGGCATCCCGATGGCGATCGAGAACTACGCCCTGCTGCACAAGCTGTGGCGCGAGGACGTCGTCGACTGGGAGGGCAAGTTCCGCACACCGCTCCAGTCCTTCACCGCCACCCCGCGCCCGCTGGACGGCGTACCGCCGTTCGTCTGGCACGGCTCCATCCGCTCCCCGGAGATCGCCGAGCAGGCCGCGTACTACGGCGACGGCTTCTTCCACAACAACATCTTCTGGCCCATGGAGCACACCGAGAAGATGGTGAAGCTCTACCGCAGGCGCTTCGCCCACTACGGCCACGGCACCGAGGAGAAGGCCATCGTGGGCCTCGGCGGCCAGGTGTTCATGCGGAAGAACTCGCAGGACGCGGTACGGGAGTTCCGCCCGTACTTCGACAACGCACCGGTCTACGGCCACGGGCCCTCGCTGGAGGACTTCACCGAGCAGACCCCGCTGACCGTCGGCTCCCCGCAGGAGGTCATCGAGCGGACCCTGTCCTTCCGTGAGTCCGTCGGCGACTACCAGCGCCAGCTGTTCCTGATGGACCACGCGGGTCTCCCGCTCAAGACGGTCCTGGAGCAGCTCGACATCCTCGGCGAAGAGGTCGTGCCGGTGCTGCGCAAGGAATTCGCCAGGCTGCGGCCGGCCGGAGTGCCGGAGAGCCCGGTCCACCCGGCGGTCACCGCCGCCCGTACGGCCGCCGCCGCTGCCACCGCCACTGCCGCCAAGGAGGTCTGAGTACCGTGTTCGCCACCGCACCCCTGAAGATCGTCGCCGTCTCGGCCGGGCTGAGCAGCCCCTCGTCCACCCGGCTGCTGGCCGACCGGCTGGCCGACGCCGCCCGCGAGCGGCTGGAGGCCGACCAGGACCGCAGGATCGACGTGCAGGTCATCGAGCTGCGCGAGCTGGCCGTCGACATCGCGAACAACCTGGTCACCGGTTTCCCGCCGCGCGCCCTGAAGGACGCGATCGAAGCGGTGACGGAGGCGGACGGCCTGATCACGGTGACACCGGTCTTCACCGCCTCGTACAGCGGACTGTTCAAGTCGTTCTTCGACCTGATCGACCACACCGCACTGACCGGCAAGCCCGTCGTGATCGCGGCGACGGGCGGCACGGCACGGCACTCGCTGGTCCTGGAGCACGCGCTGCGCCCGCTCTTCGCCTACCTGCGGGCCGTGACCCTGCCGACGTCCGTGTACGCGGCGTCGGAGGACTGGGGCTCGTCCGGCGACGAGTACACCGAGGGTCTGCCGTCCCGCATCCGGCGGGCCGGCGGCGAGCTCGCATCGGCGGTCCTGGGGCGGACGGTCTCCGGAGCGTCGAGGGCGCTGGGCCTGGACGACGGCGAGGACGCGGTCGTGCCGTTCGAGCAGCAGCTCGCCGACCTCCGGCTGGACTGAGCCACCGAAGGGTGAGATATCCGGTTTGATTACAGTTGGACCGAACGTTCTCACCAAGCTGGACCGAGCTGGACCGAGCTGGAGGCAGACATGGGCAGGATCGTCGTGGGCGTGGACGGCTCCGATTCATCGATCAAGGCACTGCACTGGGCCGTTCGCCAGGCCGAACTGACCGGCGATTCCGTCGAGGCCGTGAACAGCTGGGAGTACCCCGCGACCAGCTGGGCGTCCATGATGCCGGGCCTGCCGGAGGACTTCGACCCGCAGGCCCTGGCCACCGTCTCGCTCACCGAGGCGCTGGAGGAGGCCCTCGGCGCGGAGGGCGCCGCGGCCATCAGCAAGATCATCGTGATCGGTAACCCGGCCCAGGTGCTCCTGGAACGGGCCAAGGGCGCGAACCTGCTGGTCGTCGGGGCCCGCGGCCACACCGGCTTCAAGGCGACGCTGCTCGGCTCGGTCAGCCTCCACGTCACACAGCACGCGCCGTGCCCCGTGACGGTCGTACGCGACTGACGAGGACGAGGGAGGGAGGGGCGGCCGGCATGATGCCGGCC
>NZ_JBHXQO010000033.1:0-85746 GCF_042717135.1 Streptomyces sp. NPDC058620 | reverse complement strand
CCCCT
This sequence comes from Streptomyces sp. NPDC058620, assembly GCF_042717135.1. Lineage (NCBI taxonomy): Bacteria > Bacillati > Actinomycetota > Actinomycetes > Kitasatosporales > Streptomycetaceae > Streptomyces > Streptomyces sp. NPDC058620. The sequence continues at coordinate 85,741 of NZ_JBHXQO010000033.1, read as the reverse complement.
TTTTTCTGGTTGTTCTTTTGGGCGCTCCCTCCCCGCTGTTGTCAGATTTCCCCCCCTCTCCCCCCCGCCACCGGGGGGGGGGGGGCGGGGGGGCGCGCCCCCCCCCCCCCCACGGCTGGAATGAGGCCCAGACCTGGCAGGGGGGCCAGCAGGGCTCCGGCAGCCGCTCCGAGGAAGAGGGCGGGGAATACGGGGCCACCGCGCAGGCTGCCCAGGCAGAGGGTGTAAGCCGCCCCTTTCAGCAACAGGACGGCGACCAGCGCGCCCACGCCCCACGCGTGCGGATCGGCCGCCAGCCGGCCCAGGGTGGCCTGCCCCGACAAGGCGACGTCTGCGGGGGTACGGCCGGTGATCAGGGAGTAGAGGGCTGCGCAGGCCGCGGCTGCCACGGCGCACAGGACGGTGCGGGGGATCACGCCGGCCGAAACGTATGCGGCGATGCGTTGGGCGGCCGCCAGTGCCGGGTGCAGGAGGACAGCGATGCCGAGGGCGACGGGGATCGTCCACAGCACGTCCGCAGCATCCAGAGGTGGGAAGGGCGTGGGCAGTTCGAGGCCGAGGCTGCCTGTCTGCAGTCCGGTCCAGCGTCCGAAGCCGGTGAAGACCAGTGCCCCGATTCCGCTCGACAGCAGGGCGGGCAGCATGACCGCGAACAGCTGCGGCCCGCCGACCCCCGCCACCTCGATCAGGAGCACCGCGGCGATCAGCGGGTTGCCGAAGATCGCCGCGATGGCCGCCGCGGCGCCGGCGGCGCCCAGCAGCACGGTGGCCTGCGGGGTCGCCGGAGCCCGTGCGAGGCCACCGAAGAGCAGGGCCAGGCCGCCACCCAGCGCGATCAGCGGTGCCTCCGGTCCCAGAACGGCGCCGAAGGGCAGGCTCGCGGCTGCTGCGAGCAGGATGCCCGGCAGCGTGGCCGGCGTGGAGCCGCCGGTGTGGAGGCCGGACGCGGGGATGTGCCCGCCGGCTCCCGGCAGACGTGCGGCGACCAGCCCGACGCCCAGTCCGGCGACCAGAAGCAGGGGAAGCGGCCACCACCACGGCGGGGCGTCCCAGCCCAACGCGTGCGGAAGGTCCACCCACAAGAGGTGTTCCCCTTTGTGCAGCCCGACGAGGAACCAGAACGCTACAAGCGAGACCGGGATGCCGATGAGGGCGGAGAACGACAGCACCTTGAGATAGCCGGGAGCGCGGAGTATGTCACGCAGCCGGTCCGCCTCCTGGGGCTGCTGCTCACGGCCGGGGTCCGAGGGTTGGGCACTGGGCTCCGTCATGGATGTCCTTCTTCCTTGCCCATGGCCGGGATGCTTGGGGACAGCGCCGAGGGGCGGTGTGGGCGGCGCCGCGAAGGGCCTCACCGACCGCGTGCGCGCCGGACGGCTGAGCCCTCGCTCCTGATGATCCGCCCGGTCGGCCCGCTTCGCCGCCGGGAGCTCTGCGGCGGCGGGTCCCGGCCCCAGGTGCGAGGCTTCGAGGGCGACGGTGCCGCAGAGTGGGCGGCGCGGCCGGCGGTGGCCGGACCCGGCTCGAACCGGTCGCTGTCGACGAAGCGGGTTCGAGGTGAGCGGCGAAACCGTCGACGTGCAGCGGTCTCGGCCAACTGCTCCTCACCATCCCCCGCAGGCGGTGACATCATCTGACGACCGCATCGGGAGGCAGGTCAGGAAGTCCTGTGCTCCCGGGCCGCCTTGCGCCGTACTGGTCATCTTTCACGCCTCAGTGCCATGGCACATGTGAACAGGCACGCCCCGTCTGGCAGGCTCCTGCGACGCGGCGACTCGTACTCATCCTCGCGTCGACAAAGCCGTCCAAGGCATCACGGGACCAGACAGTCAGGGAGCGAGTGTGTCGATTCGGAGCGCAACGAGCGGGACGGGCGGGCTGTCCGCGGGAATGACGGGAGCGCCGTCTTCCTGCCCCTCGCGTCGCTGCGTCGCGGCGGCCGGAGCCGCGGTGGCGGTGCTGTTCCTGTTCGGATGCGAGATGCCCGAGCCGTACGCCCCGCCGGCCAAGAACTCCGAAGGCGGGTACACGTATTACGTCAGCCCGGACGGCGATGACGGCGAGGACGGTCTCTCACCCTCTGGTGCCTGGCGGTCGCTGAAGAAGGCCGATTCGATGAAGTTCCGGCCCGGGGACCGGCTCCGCCTCAAAGGCGGTGCCCGGTTCCGGGGTGACCTGAAGCTCAGTGCGGGCGAGGCGGGCAACGCGAAGTCCCCAGTGGTGATCGACTCGTACGGGACAGGGCGCGCCACCATCGCAGCCGCCGGTGAATCGGGGATCTCCATCCACAACACGGCCGGTGTCGAGATCCGTGACCTCACACTGGTCGGCGACACCGCGTCGTTCAAGAAACGGGCCGGGATCAGTTTCTTCGCCGACGCGCGGAGCCGGAAGAAGCTGGACCACATCACGGTGTCCGGTGTCGAGGTGTCCCGTTTCCGTACGGGCATCGGCATGGGTGCGGCACCGCGCACACCCGGCTTCCGAGATGTGCGGATCAGCGACACGACCGTCCGCGACAACAAGGACGCGGGCCTGTCGACGTACGGCGCCGCGTTCGACGCCGAGGAACCGACGTACGCGCACGAGCGGGTGACCCTGTCGCGGGTCAAGGCGTATGGCAACGACGGCGACCCGAAGGCACACCGTCGTAACACCGGCAGTGGCATCGTCCTGGGCAGTATCCGTAACGGCAGGGTCTATCAGTCCGTCGCGCACGACAACGGGGCGAAGTCGTCCGTGAAGGCCGTGGAGGGGCCGGAGGGGATCTGGGCCTACGATTCGACCGCGCTGGTCATCGAGAACAACATCTCCTACGCGAACCGCACAGGGTCCCGTTCGGACGGCGGCGGTTTCGGCCTGGACAACAACGTGTCCTCGTCGGTGCTCCAGTACAACCTGTCCTACCGCAACGACGGTCCCGGATACCTCGTCTATTCGGCGGCGGACAACAGGGCGCAGAAGGACAACACCGTCCGCTTCAACTTCAGCGGGGACGACGCCCGGAAGTTGTCCCTGTACGGAGGGATCGTCGCGTACGGCACACGGATCAGCGGCCTGGACATCTACCACAACACCGTGGTGCAGAAGGCGAACGGTGTGGTGAAGGCGCCGGCTCTGCGGCTGCAGGAGGGGCTGACAGGGGCTGTGGTGCGCAACAACATCTTCGTGACCGATGGATCGGCGCTGGTGGAGTCCTCATCGGCCTACGAGCCGGCGGAGGTCCGATTCCAGGGCAACACGTACTTCAGTTCGGGGGACTGGTCGGTGGAGTGGGGTCAGGGCACCTATGACCGTCTGGGTCTGTGGCGCGCGGCGGCCGACCAGGAGCGGCTAGGTTCCAAGGGAACGGGCACGGACAAGGACCCCTGCCTCGAGGGGCTGGCGGTCCCGATCACGGATGTGGACGGGACCGCCGCGATGGTGCCGGAATGCTCCGCTGGTGTGGCGGGTGCGGTGGATCTGAAGGCGCTGGGCGTCGACCCGGGCCCCGTGGACTACTTCGGTACGAGGCTCAGGGAGTCGGTGGCGGGTGCGGCCCAGCCAGGGCCGGCCGCCTGAGGAATCGTGACGCGTGCCGGCGGGCCGGGGACGACGGCGGTTACGGGTGCGGGTGCGGGGCGTCCGAGTGCGCGGACCTTCCATCCGGCGGAGCGCCACCGTTCGGTGTCGAGCGTGTTGCGTGCGTCGAGAATCGTCCGCGTCCGCACTACGCCTGCCAGTACCGCGGGGTCGAGCTCGCGGTACTGACGCCACTCCGTCAGGTGCAGCACGGCGGAGGCTCCCTGGCACGCGGTCATCGGATCGGTGGTGTAGTGCAGGGCGGGGAGAACGGCGTGGGCGTTCTCGATACCTTCAGGGTCGTGGACCCATACGTCACCGCCCTCCTGGTGGATCGCTGCCGCGACGGCGAGTGAGGGCGAGTCCCTTACGTCGTCGCTGTCCGGCTTGAACGTCGCCCCCAGTACGGCGATGCGGCGCCCTGTGAACGAGCCGCCGACCAGGTCCCGGGCGGCGTCGACGGTCCGGCGGCGCTGACGGGTGTTGATCTCGTCGATCTCCCGCAGGAAGGCCACCGCGCGGTCCACGCCGAGTTCCCGGGCGCGCGCGGTGAAGGCCCGGATGTCCTTGGGGAGACATCCACCGCCGAAGCCGAGACCGGCGGAGAGGAAGCGCCGTCCGATACGCGTGTCGTGGCCGATGGCATCGGCCAGCGTGACCACATCGGCTCCGGCCGCGTCGCACACTTCGGCCATGGCGTTGATGAACGAGATCTTGGTCGCGAGGAACGAGTTCGCCGCCACCTTGACGAGCTCCGCCGTGGCCGGGTCCGTACTGATGTAGGGCACGCCGGCCCGCAGCATCGGCGCGTACACCTCACGAAGCATCGCGTCCGCGCGGGCCGAGAGGACCCCCGCCACGAGCCGGTCCGGGTGGAGGGTGTCCTGGACGGCGAAGCCCTCCCGGAGGAATTCGGGGTTCCAGGCGATCTCGAAGTCGCCGCGGTCGGGAACGAGCTCCCTCATCCGGGCGACGAGCCGTGCTGTCGTCCCGACCGGGACGGTGGATTTGCCCACGACCAGGCTGCCGTCGCGCAGCCAGGGTGCCAGGCCGTCGATGACGGCGTCGACATACCGCAGGTCCGCGGCGTGCGAGTCGCGCTGCTGCGGGGTGCCCACACACACGAAGTGGAGCTCGCCGAACTCCGCCGCCTCGCGGAGTGAGTCGGTGAACCGCAACCGCCCGGACTGGACGTTCCTGGTGAGTACGTCGTGCAGACCTGGCTCGAAGAAGGGTGGTCGGCCCTCGGCCAGAGCCTTGATCTTCTCCGCGTCCACGTCGACGCCGAGCACCTCGTGTCCGATGTCGGCCATGCACGCAGCGTGCACTGCTCCGAGGTACCCCGTACCGATGACGGTCAACCGCATGCTGTTTCTCCTGTCAGAGGGATGGGGGAGGGCTGTGCCGGGTCAGGCCGGGTAGCCCGAGGGGTTCAGTTCCTGGAATCGCCACGCGTCACGGCAGATCGTGCCGAGATCACGCGTCGTGGCCCAGTTCCAGGCGCGGGCCACGGCGCTCGGGTCGGCGACGAGCGCGGCTACGTCGCCCGGCCGCCTTGCCGCGATCCGATAGGGAATGGGCGTGCCGCACGCGTCTGAGAACGCCGCGACGAGCTCGAGGACGGACGTGCCCACCCCGGTGCCGAGATTGAAGACGCGCATACCGCTCTCGTCACCGAGATGTTCGAGCGCGGCCCGGTGGCCCTCGGCCACGTCCATGACATGGATGTAGTCGCGGACTCCGGTGCCGTCGACTGTCGCGTAGTCATCGCCGAAGACGTCGAGCCGCTCAAGCCTGCCGACGGCGACCTGGGCCAGGAACGGCATGACGTTGTTGGGCACTCCTCGGGGGTCCTCTCCCAGCAGCCCGCTGGGGTGAGCACCGACCGGATTGAAGTACCGCAGTGCCAGGACGTGCATGTCCGGGAGGCGGCGGCATACATCGGCCAGGACCTGCTCGCACTGCCACTTGGTCGTGGCGTACGGGTTGGTGGGCCCGGCCGGGTCGTGTTCGGTCAGCGGCACATCGGCGGCGTCGCCGTAGATCGAGCACGAGGACGAGAACACCAGTCGGTTCACCTGGTGCTCGCGCATCACGGACAGCAGCGCGGTGGTCCCCCCGACGTTGGTGTCGTAGTACTCGACGGGCTGGTGGACGGACTCGCCGACCGCCTTCTTCGCAGCGAAGTGGATCACCGCGTCGAAGGAGTGGGCGGCGAACACGGCGGACAGCGCGCGCCGGTCGCGTACGTCGGTGACGTAGGTCGCGGTGACCGGCCGGCCGGCGACCTTGGCGACACGTTCCAGAGCCTGCGGCGAGCTGTTGGAGTGGTCGTCGACCACGACCACCTCATAGCCGTGCTGGAGGAGATCGACACAGGTGTGGCTGCCGATGAAACCGGCACCGCCGGTCACCAGGACCGTTGCGGACATGGGGTACCTCATTTCGGGCTTGTCACGGATGTCGTGCGTGTCGGCGGGCCTCATGGATGCAGGGAGGCGAGGGGGCCGGCGCGGTAGGGGGTGGCGGCGCGGTACCGCGTTCACCAGCCGAGGAGGCCGGTCAGATAGACCGGGTACATCGAGATCGCCCAGGCGAGCGGCACAAGGACCACCGTGCCGGCCAGGAGGGGCGCACGTGTCGTCGACAGGACCCGGTGCACACCCACGCCGGCCGCTCTCGCCGTCTCGGCCAGATGCAGCCAGGTGACCGCCAGGGTGACCACCGCGTAGGACACGGCGCCCACGAGGCACAGGAACACGTAGCCCGCCGCGGGCCCGGTGAGCTCACCGATGATGGCAGCGCCGGTCAGGACGGAGGTGATGACGAGGTGGGGTGCCAGAAGGCGCAGCGGCAGGGGTTCCAGTGCGTCGCGGTTCTTCGGAGTGACCTTGAAATCAACCGTCCCGGGGCGCAGCTTCTGCAATACGGCCGCGGCCACCCCCCAGGCGACGAACGGCCAACGGGACAGGCTGAAGAGCCAGTTCTCCCAGCTCAGTACCGGTGCATCGGACGGGCGCAGCAGTCCTTTGCGGCGCATCATCAGGGCAAGGAGCACCATCCATACCGACATGGCCCAGAAGTGCCCGAGGAACTCGAAGTAGTTCACCCTGATCCAGGGCAGTCCGGTGACAGCCGCTACCGGGGGAAGTGCGAGCCCGACCGTCGACGTCAGCGCGAGAAGCGGGTAGAACGCCAGCGCGAGGAGGAACCGCACGCGCAACCACCCCGACATGCGCCCCAGATGGTGGGGAAGCAGGCCGATCAGCATCACCGCCAGGCTCCGCGACCACTGGAACTCCTGGGTCGCCATCGCGGCGAAGGTGATCGGCCCGTCGCCGTGCGCCCGCGCGTCGATGGCGAACGCTCCCTGCCAGCCTGCCGAGTTGAGGAGGAACGCGGTGGAGAAGTCCTCTGCCAGATCCGGCCCGATTCCGCCGATGTCCCGCAGCGCACGGGTGCGAACCGCGTAGTGGGAGCCGATGCAGACCGGAGCGAGTCCGCCGTTGTGTCCGAGCTGGACCGCTCCATGGAACAGTGCTTCCCTGTGCAGGCGCCCTCGTGCCGACCATGAGGACGCGGCGTTGGCGTCGCACACACTCGGGGCGGCCACGTAGCCGATCGCGGAATCGGCGAACGGACGGATCACTTCGCTCAGATAGGTCGGGTGGGGCACGTGGTCACAGTCGAGCTGAGCGACGACGTCGTAGTCGTTGTAGCCCCAATGATCGTAGAAGAACGCGAGGTTGCCCTCCTTGCACCGTGTCCGGCGAGGCCACGTGGCCCGGTGGTAGTCCGGCCGGTCGCGCCGGCAGGACACCCGTACCCCGTTCGCCTCGCACCACAGGAGGACCTCGTCGCACGGGTCCTCGTCGCACAGCCACACGTCGTAGGCGTGCGGAAAGTCCTGCGTGAGCATGGCCAGAAGCGTTGCCCGGGCGACGTCCCACGGCTCGGAGGGCGCCCGGGTCACCACGAACGCGGCCCGCACGCGGGGCACATCGGCCTTCGGATCGAACCTGCGGACACGAAGGACCGCGACGAGGAAGTGCAGTGGCATGAGCGCGAGGTACACCAGCACAGCACTGTTCACGGCCAGCCCTGCCCAGCCGATCCTGTGCTCGGGCTGTAGCCACCACGTCCAGAACCAGACCAGACACGCCACCCAGCCCGCGGCCAGCACCACCGCCTTCGCGCGGTCGGTCCGCGACAGAGCACTCACGAAACTGGTCGCCTGTACTCGTAGCGACCGTGATGGGCGGCCGAACGCCGGCCCGTCGGGAAGAATGCGGACGACGTTCCCGTCCGACAGCTTGAGGATCTGGGCACTGAGGTCTTCGTGCGACCCCGTAGGAACGGTAGGCCGTCCGTCGGTCGCGGCCGTCTGGCCTGCGAAACCTGGCTCGGTCTGGGCCATGAGAGCGTGCTCCGGGAGTGGTTTGGCTCGGCGGCGCGAAGAGGGTTCGCGGCTGCCCTGGCGGTAGGGGATCGGCGGGAGCGGGGCCCGGGAAATCGGACGGGACCGGGACCCCGTGGGTGAGTTGCGGTGCTGCCGGAGCCACTTGAGGGGCCGGGGTACCCGGCGGACTGGAACGGACCCGCGGACCAGCAAGGAGCAGGGAGACCGGCGAGACCCGCAGAGTGGACGGGGCGGCGGGTCCGGGGCGACCGGAGCAGACCGGCAGGGAGTGCACGTTCCGGGCAGGTCCGGCAGGTTCCGTGTACGGGGAGGGGCTCGGGCGCCCCGGTCGTCAGACCGGTGCGTCGGCGGTCGCCGCCGAGGCGGACATCGTCATCGGAAGCGATCGGTTGCCTGGACCTGGCACCGCGGCTCCGTCGAGCTGGCCGCCCCTGATCGCTGCCGCGCCGGCTGCCACCTCCTCCTGGGGCCGCGAGGCGAACCACTCCACGGTCCGGCGCAACCCCTCCTCGATGTCCACGTCCGGGTACCAGCCCAGTCGCTCCTGCGCACGGGTGATCACCGGGCGGCGGCGCACCGGGTCATCGACAGGAAGCGGGAAATACCTCACGTCCGAGGTGGATCCCGTGATATCGAGAACCAGTTCAGCGAGCTCGGTGACGGTCCGCTCCACCGGATTACCCAAATTGAACGGGCCGTCCTCACTGGAATCAAGCATCGCGATGATGCCCCGGACCAGATCATCGACGAAGCAGAAACTCCGCGTCTGCTTTCCGTCCCCGTAGATCGTCAACGGCTCACCCATGAGGGCTTGCGTGATGAAACTCGACACCACGCGGCCGTCTTCCGGGCGCATACGCGGACCATACGTGTTGAAGATACGCAGGATCCCGACATCCACACCCAGAGTCCGCCGGTAGGCAACCGACATGGCCTCAGCGAATCGTTTCGCCTCGTCATAGACGCTGCGCGGACCGACAGGATTAACGTTTCCCCAGTAATCCTCCTCCTGCGGGTGGACCAGCGGATCTCCGTACACCTCACTCGTCGACGCGAGCACGAAACGCGCACCGTCGCGCAACGCCAGGCGGAGGGCGTTCTCGGTTCCCCGGCTGCCCACAGCCAGCGTCTCCAGAGGCCACCGCAGATAGTCCGGCGGTGACGCGGGGCTGGCCAGATGCGCGACGGCATCGAACCGCCCCGAGACGTCAGCGTCCACGCTGACATCGACATCGATCACCCGGAAAGCGGGATTGGATCTCAGATGCGCGACGTTCCTCGGCTCACCGGTCAAGAAATTGTCCAGGCACACGACGGAATCACCACGCCGTAGGAGCGCCTCGCACAAGTGAGATCCAAGAAAACCGCCGCCACCAGTCACAGCAACGCGCATGAGCTCTCCACGAATTCAGACAGAAACGTCAGTACCCGGAACCTTGAAGCCGGAATCCGGGAATACGCTCGGGAACGGAAGCGGTCGGGAGGGACCGCAGAAAAGAGCATAGGGACACATGCGCGACTGCCGAGTAGGAATACGGGCTGATGCTCTGATCGGTCGTACGCCGAAAAGACCATCCCACCCCCCAAAAGTCCGGGCCGGAACCCCGCCACTCCCCGCCCCGGCCACCCCGCATCCTCACTCACGCGTGTGAACCACACCCGCGCGTGCCGCCCCACACATCAACAAACGCCCCCATTCCGCCCACACACAAAACCTCACCCAACTCCGCGCAGCGCGACCCTCCGCCGTTCACCTCGGCATGCCTGAGGTTCGCCACCCGTGGCGGGGAGGTGCGGATCTGTGACCGATCGGACCAGGCGGGGGAGACGGCGGGTCACGCGGTCGTCGTCGCGCCGTTCCCGAGCGGCTCGATCTGAAGGGCCGGCGTCAAGACGGGCCACGCGAACGCTTGACGGGCGCATGGGTCGGTTCTAGGTTCCTGACCCATCACGGTTCACAAACCAGCTCGATGTTCACATGTGTGAATAGAGATTGAGCGGGCTGCTGGACCACCTCCACCGGAAGGCACCCCACATGCGTACCGGCACCATCGCGCGCGCCCTGGGCGCTACGGCTGCTCTGGCCGCCCTGCTCACCACGGCCGTCACGGCCCCGGCCGCAGCCGGCCCGGCCGCCCCCGCCAGAACGGCGCAGGCAGCCGCCCCTGCCTCCTTCACCCACCCCGGCGTCCTGGTCAGCCGCCCCCAGCTCGACTTCGTACGCGAAAGGGTCCTGGCTGGCGCACAGCCGTGGAAGGGGGCGTACGACCAGATGCTGGCCGGCAAGTACGCATCCCTCGCCCGGACCGCCAGGCCCCGTGCCGTCGTCGAGTGCGGCTCATATTCCAACCCGAACCACGGCTGCACCGACGAGCGTGAGGACGCGATAGCGGCGTACACCCTCTCGCTGGCCTGGTTCATCAGCAAGGACAGCCGGTACGCACAGAAGGCCATCCAGATCATGGACGCCTGGTCAGGCGTGATCAAGGACCACACGAACAGCAACGCACCACTGCAGACCGGGTGGGCCGGTTCCTCCTGGCCGCGGGCGGCCGAGATCATCAAGTACACGTACAGCAGCTGGCCGAACTCCGGCCGCTTCGGCACGATGCTGCGCGACGTCTATCTGCCCGAGGTTATCAACGGCTCGCACAGCAACGGCAACTGGGAACTGTCGATGACCGAGGCGGCCATCGGCATCGCGGTCTTCCTGGAGGACCGCAGCGCCTACGACAAGGCCGTCACCAAATTCCGCGGACGCGTCCCCGCGTATGTCTATGTGACCGCGGACGGCTCCCTGCCGAAGGCCGCGCCCGGTAGTGGTCTCGACACCCGGGACGAGATCGTCAGGTACTGGCAGGGGCAGTCGACCTTTGTGGACGGGCTCACCCAGGAGACTTGCCGCGACCTCACCCACACCGGTTACGGGGTCTCCGCGATCTCCCACATCGCCGAGACCAGCCGCATCCAGGGGCAGGACCTGTACCCCGAGATCGCCGACCGGCTTCGGCACGCCCTGGGCCTGCACGCCAAGTACCAGTTGGGTGCGGCCGTGCCGTCCTCGCTGTGCGGTGGCTCGCTCAAGGACGCGCTCGGGCCGGTCACCGAGGTGGGCTTCAACGCGCTGCACAACCGCATGGGGTACGCCATGACGAACACTCAGGCCCTCACCGAGCAGCGGCGGCCCGCGGCATCGAACAATCTGTTCGTGGCATGGGAGACCCTGACCCACGCAGGCAATCCCCACTGACGCGCACAACGGCCCGGAGGGGAACACTTCCCGGGCGGGTCGCCCTGCCGACGAGCGAGGTCCCGGGACGGGGACGAACCCCTTCCATGATCAACACATAGCGCACCGGGGGGCTTGCGACAAGACCCTGGTCGTGCCGCAGAATCACCCACCGAACCCAGGACCTGCGGAAGTGAGAATCACGAAATGCGTGTGGTGTTGTCGACGTACGGGTCGCGCGGGAGCGTCGAACCGACAGCGGGACTCGCGGTGCGATTGCAGGAACTCGGCGCGGAGGCGCGGGTGTGCGCGCCGCCGGACGAGGAGGCGGCGTTCGGCCTGCCACCGGTGGACAACGTCCGCGACTACGCCTTCACCGACCAGCCGTGGCTGGCCACGGACCCCACCTTGGCCCCGTGGCAGCAGCCCGCTGACCTCGAGGTGGTGCAGACCGGCGCGTGGACCCTGCCGGACAAACGCCCGTTGCCGGCCGAGTTGGTGGCGTTCCTGGAGGCGGGCACACCACCGGTGTTCGTGGGCTTCGGCAGCACTCCCGTGCGCGACCCCGAGGGCATCGCCCGGGTGGCCATCGAGGCGATCCGCGCACAGGGCCGCCGCGTGGTCGTCTCCCGGGGCTGGGCCGGCCTGGCCCTGATCGACGACCAGGACGACTGCTTCGTCGTCGGCGAGGTCAACCATCAGGCACTGTTCCGCCGGACGGCCGCCGTCGTCCACCACGGCGGCGCGGGCACCACGACGACCGCCACCCGGGCCGGCGCGCCTCAGGTGGTGGTACCCCAGGGCGCGGACCAGCCGTACTTCGCCGGCCGGGTCGCCGACCTGGGCATCGGCACGGCACACGACGGTCCGGCCCCGACCGTCGAGTCCCTCGCAGCCGCACTCAAGACGGCCCTGGCCCCCGACACCCACGCACGAGCGACGGCCGTCGCCGGCACATTCCGCACCGACGGGGCGACAGTGGCCGCGAAGCTGCTGCTCGACGCGGTCAGCTGAGAAAGGCGGTCAGCTGAGAATGGCAACGCCGGTGTTCCCGTGAACACGCGGGTTCGCCGTCTCGGGAAGGGCGCCCGGCACCCGGCACCCTTCCTCCGGGGCGTTGGCGCCTGGAACCACGGCTCCTCTTCCGTGGTGACGCTCCGGCCGGCGACTCTCCGGGTCAGCTCCGGCCTTTCGCGGTCCACGGACGGAGTTTCTCCGGGTTGCGGATCGCCCAGATGCGAGTGATGCGGCCGTCGGCGAGGCTGAACGCTGCCACGGTCACGGTGACGCCGGTGTGCTGGGCTACCAGACCGGGTCGGCCGTTGACCGTGCGCTCCAGGAGTGTCAGCCCAGGGGCTTTGCCGGCGATGTGGATCAGGTACTCGGCAATGCGCTCACTGCCCTCGACCGGGCGGAGGACGGTGCCCACCAGGCCGCCGCCGTCGGCGGTCATCGTGGCGTCCGGGTCGAGGAGGCCGACGAGGGCTGCGATGTCCTTGGCCTCCCACGCCTCCTTGAACTGCCGCACCAGACGAGCCTGCCCCGCCATCGGAACCGCAGGAGACTGCGCCGCCCGAATCCGTTGACGGGCCGAGGAAGCCAGTTGCCGGCAGGCGGCGGGCGTCCGGCCGACGATCTCGGCGACTTCGGAGAAGGGGTACCGGAAGATGTCGTGCAGGATGAACGCCACGCGTTCGGCCGGCGTCATCGACTCCAGCACGACGAGGAAGGCCATGTTCACCGACTCGTCCAGGGTGACCTGGTCCGCGGGGTCGGCCGGCTCGGCCCTGCCTCCGCCCGCCCGCCCGCTGATCCACTCCGTGCGGTCGGGCAGCGGGTCGGGTATCCACGCGCCGACATAACGCTCGCGCCTGACCCGCGCCGAGCCGAGCACGTCCAGGCAGATACGGCCGGTCACCGTCGTCAGCCAGGCGCCGGGCGACTGGATGGCCTCCCGCCGCTCCCGCGACAGCGCGTACCAACGGACGAAGGTCTCCTGTACGGCGTCCTCGGCCTCGGACAGTGAACCGAGCAGCCGGTAGGCGAGGTTGATCAGCCGGCGCCGCTCGCCGAGGATCGCAGTCAGGTCCGGCTCGGACGAGGTAGTCATGGTCGCGACCGCTCCTTGGTTCTTCTCGTCCGCTTCCGCACCGGACGGTGAGGTCGGTGCTTCGCCTCACATTTCACGGGCCCACGTCGTCAGGTTACCGAGACACTTCCGAACCACCGCCGCGAGGCAGCAGAGGGGACCACGTCATGGCCACACGGACAACGGCGGTACGGGGCAGAGTCACATTCCTGCAGATCGCGATCGCCCTGCAGACGGTGTCCCTCTTCTTCCAGGCGGTCACCGCCGGAATGCTGCTTTCCTCGTCCCACGGCGAGTTGCTGCACGACGCCGGATCGCGCGTGATGTACGGCTCATCGATGGTGTACGTGCTCGCAGCGATCCTGGCGTGGCGGCCGGGCGGCGGAGCGCCCCGCCCCATCGTGTACGCGTCCGTCTTCCTCGTACTCGCTTCGGTGCAAGTGGTGCTGGGCATCGCGCACATGCCATCGCTCCATGTCCCCCTGGGCGTCCTGATGTTCGGCCTGAGCGTGCTGGCACTGGGCCAGGTGCTGACCCCCCGGCTGTCGGAGCGCCACGGCCCCCGGTCGTAAGAGCGGACCGGGGGAACGAGTTGGTCGTCGTCGACTACTTGGCGGCCTGCGCCCGCGCCTCCCGCGTCGCGGGGCACCGACGATTGCCGATTGCGGTCCGGGTGGGCCGCCCCTCCGGGTGCCCACCACCGGACTCGGCCGAAGACTTAGAGGATCATGCAGGTGGTGGTCGCGTGGGCGATCAACTTGCCCTGCTCGTCCAGCACCTTGCCTTCGGCGGTCGCGGTGCGGCGGCCTGCGTGGATGACGGTGCCTTCGGCGGTCAGTGTCTGTCCGTCGGTGCGGGCGGCGCGAATGTAGTTCACCTTGAGTTCGAGCGTCGTGTAGCCGGCGCCGGCGGGAAGTGTGGTGTGGACGGCGCAGCCCATGGCCGAGTCGAGGAGGGTCGCGGCGATGCCCCCGTGGACGGTGCCGAGGGGGTTGGCGAAGTCGGGGCGCGTGTCGAGGGAGATGACGATGCGGCCGTGTTCGACCTCGTCGAAACGCATGCCGAGCAGGCGGCCGATGGAGGGTATGTCGGTGGGGCGTTCGGTCTGCACCCAGCGCATCAGCTCCAGGCCGGTCATCGCGGTGAGGTCGGTGGTGGTCACGGGCGTTCTCCTCGGGTGGTGCTCGTGGGGCGGTGCTCGTGGGGTGGTGCGCGCCCCGGGCGAAGGGGGCCCGGGGCGCGGTGCGACGCGGGGTGTGTAGTTGATCAGCCGAGCGGGTTGGTGGCGTCGCGCAGCGTCGCAAGGGCGGGGGCGTACATGCGGGACTTGATGGTGCCGAGGGTGTCGCCGGCCTTGTTCAGTTGCGCCTGGGCGAGCTCGATGGCGGTGGAGCGTACGGCGTCCTCGGTGGCCGCCTGGTCGACGATGCCGGCGGCCGCGGCGTCGGTACCGCCGTAGCGGCGGGCTGTCACCATGGCCTCGTGCGCGGTCCGGGGCGTCAGCCGCGACTGGATGAGGGCGGCCATGCCGGGGGTGAAGGGGATGTTGATGTCCGCTTCGGGCAGGCACCAGTAGCCGCGGTCGGCGCGCATCACGCGGAAGTCGTGGGCGAGGGAGAACATCGCGCCGGCGGCGAAGGTGTGCCCCTGGAGTGCGGCTACCGTGATGACCGGCAGCGACAGCATCCGCGCGAACAGTTCGTGGACCGAGACGACGTAGTCCTGGTGCTGGTCGGCGTGGGCGAACAGCCAGTCCAGGTCGAGCCCGTTGGAATAGAACTTGCCTGTCGCCGTGGTGACCAGGGCGCGGGGGCCTTCCGCCTTCTCCACCTCGTCGAGCGCGCCGCTGAGCGCGGTGAGCCAGTCGGGGTGGAAGCGGTTCTCCCCGTCTCCTAGGTCGAGGACGAAGACGTTGTCGTGGCGGTCGAGCGAGGGCATAACGACTCCTTCGGACTGGGCAGGTGAAAGCGGGTACGGGTGGGGGCTACGGCCGGGAGCGGGGTTCGGCTGAGGGGCGGTCGCGCAGGGTGTGCACGAGCAGGTCGTGGATCTCGGCGGCGGCTGCCTCGAGAGGGGCGGTGCTCTGCTCGGCGCGGGACATGATCACCGCGCCTTCGACCGCCGCGATGATGAAGGACCCCAGCCTCCGGCCGCGTTCCTCGGTCAGGCCGTGCCGCAGGAACAGGGCTGCGAGGGCCTCCTGCCAACGAGCGAAGACGGCAGCGGCGGAGCGGGCCAGCTGAGGAGCGTCGTCGTTGGTCTCAGCGGCCACCGCCACGATCGGGCAGCCGGCCCTGAAGCCGCTCTCCACGAGGCGGTCGCGCCACAGCACGAAGAACGCGTCGATGGCCTCCACCGGATCATCGGCCTGCATGGCGGCCTCGATCAGCCCCGCGATGAAGTCGCCTGCCAGCGCCACCGCCTCGTCGATGAGCTGTGTCCGCCCGCCGGGAAAGTGGTGGTACACCGAGCCGCGCGGGGCTCCGCTGTGGGCGAGCACCCGGTCGATGCTGGTCGCGCTCGCGCCGTACTCGCGCAGCAGTGCTGCCGCGCTGAGGACCATCCGGTCACGGCTCTCGCTCCTGCGTGGGCTCACCTGCCCACCACCTTCCCGAGGCGGAATGTGGTGCAGCCCTGCCACCGGGCTACCTGTTGGTAACTTATGGGGTATGGCATAGAACATGCAAGAGGGGCCCCGCAGTGGTGCGGGACCCGGAGTATGACGACCGAGTCCCGCACCCTCACTCCGGGGCTCGTACAGCGTCGCGCAGCGGTGAACTCGCGCGAGCGGCCCGCGTCGGCGGGTGGCCGAGCGGGCCGCGTGTGCGTCTCGCGTTCCTCAGACGCGGACCAGCGGGGTGTCGACCAGGTGCTCGGCCATGAACCACGCCTGCCGTTCGCCCGTTCTGATCACCTGGGACACCAGCAGGTCGTTGGTGCCGTCGTCGCCCAGTTCGGCGGCCCGAGCGGCTGCGTCATGGGCGTCGACGAGAATGGCCTCGTGGGCCTCCAGCAGCCGTGACAACATGGCCGGTATCTGCTCGACGCCGTCCGGGGGACGCGGAATCGAGGTGATCTCCGCGACGTGCCGGGCGTCCCCGAGCGCGACGCCGCCCAGGGACTGGACGCGTTCGGCGATGGTGTCGACGAGTTCGAGCTGTTCCCCCGCGTGCTGGTCCAGGACCAGGTGCAGTTGGTAGAAGGTCGCGCCGCGCATCAGCCAGTGATGCTTCTTGTACAGGCCGTAGAGGATCTGGGTGTCCGCCAGGACCTTGTTCAGCCGTTGGCAGGAGTACATCCGGGCCTCGTAGGACAGGCCGACCGGGAACTGTTTGACGGTCCCGAACTCCTGGATCACCTCACCCTTCTGGTGCAGCCACGGCTGGCTGCTGTGCACGGGCTGGGAGTTACTGGTCATGATCCGCCTCCTGCGGTCCTGTGTGCACCGACGTTCAGCTCGTCGCGCGTACGGCGTCGAGGATCAGGCCCGCGACCTCCTTGGGCCGGGACACCGCCACGGCGTGCGAGGCACCCTTGAGTTCGACGATGGTGGCCCCGGCCCGGTCGGCGCCGAAGCGTTCGACCTCGGGGTTGATGGCCTGGTCGGCACCGGCGACGAGCGCCCAGGAGGGCTTCGTCCGCCATGCGGCGGCCGAGGCGGTCTCCGCGAACGCGGCTGCGGCCAGCGGTCGTTGTGCCGCCGCGAGCACCTTGGTGACGTCGGCCGGGACGTCGGCGGCGAAGATGGCCGGGAACGCCTCCGGCTTGATGCTGACCTCGACCGCGGGCTCTCCGCCCGCGACGGGGTACGTCGCCTCCTTCAGGTTGCTGACCAGCGGGGAGAGCGGGAAGCGGCCCTGCAGCTCGCCGAGGCTCTCGCCCTTTTCGAGGACGTAGGCGGCGATGTAGACGAGTCCGACGACGTTGTCGGTGGCGCCGGCGACGGTGATGAGCGCGCCGCCGTAGGAGTGGCCGACCAGGATGACGGGGCCGTCGATCTGCGAGGCGACGGACGCGATGTACGCCGCGTCCGACACCAGGCCGCGCAGCGGGTTGGACGGTGCGACCACGGGGACGCCGTGCTTCTGCAGTTCGGCGATGACGCCGGACCAGCTGCCCGCGTCGGCGAAGGCGCCGTGCACGAGGACGACGGTGGGGGTGGGCTCGTTGGCCATGTTGCTGCTTCTCCTGTGATTCGGTGCGGGGGTGACGCTGTGTCAGCGGGCGTCGAGCGCGGTACGGAGGGTGGTGATCGCGAGGGCGATGGCGGCCTGGGCGGCGTACGTGTCGCGGAGCGTGTTGAGCATGACGAAGTCGTGGATGATGCCCTGGAAGCGAACGGCGGTGACCGGGACGCCGGCCTGCCGGAGCTTGTTGGCGTATGCCTCGCCCTCGTCGCGCAGGACGTCGGCCTCGCCGGTGATGACCAGGGCCGGGGGAAGTCCGGTGAGCTGCTCGATGGTGGCGCGCAGGGGCGATGCCGTGATCTCGGCGCGTTCCTTCTCGTCGGTGGTGTACTGGTCCCAGAACCACTGCATGCCGTCGCGACGGAGGAAGTAGCCGGTGGCGAACTGGTGGTACGAGGCGGTGTCGAAGCCCGCGTCGGTGACCGGGTAGAACAACACCTGGGCCAGCAGCGGGAGGTTGCCGCGTTGCTTGGCCATCAGGGTCAGTGCGGCGCTCATGTTGCCGCCGACGGAGTCACCGGCCACCGCGATACGCGCCGGGTCGAGGCCGTGGCCCGCGCCCTGGTCGACGACCCAGCGGGCGACGGTGTAGTTCTGCTCGATGGCGACCGGGTAGCGGGCCTCCGGAGAGAGGTCGTACTCGGGGAAGACCACCGCCGCGCCGACGCCGACCGCCAGTTCCCGCACCAGCCGGTCATGGGTATGGGCGCTGCCGAACACCCAGCCCGCGCCGTGGATGTAGAGGATCACCGGCAGGGTCCCCACCGCCCCGGCGGGACGCACGATGCGCGCCCGGACGCTGCCCGTCGGACCACCCGAGACGGTGACCCACTCCTCGTCGACGGCCGGCATCACGACCTCACCGGACTGCACCTCCTCGACCGCCTTGCGCCCCTCCGCGGGCGGCAGATCGAACAGGTAGGGCGGATTCGCGGTCGCCTCGGCGAACGCGGCCGCTGCCGGCTCCAAGACCGGCTGCACCGGCTCCACAACATCCGACATCACAAACTCCTGAATTTCGGTGGTGCGCCGGTCTCGCCGGCGAGGCACCCCGGAGGACAGACACAACGGGCCTGTGGGGTGCCGCTCTGCACGCTAAAGGGGCGGAGTCGGGGGCAATTGCCCGCCAGCGCACTGGGTATGGCCCGACAGTGCACTGCAATGTTCGGAGTGCGCTGACGGTACGTATTCAGTGCGCTCCAAGGACACACGGCTGCGTCGGCCCGAAATAAAGTGGCGAAGCAGTAGCGGGCCGCCTGCCGAGTAAGGGGAGGCGGCGACCGGGGGAGTGCGGGGATGGCGCGCCGCACGGCGCCGTACAGATGTCCCGAACGGAATTCGGTGCAGTCGACCGTGGGCGCACGTGATTCCGCTGCCCGCTCGTCCGCCGCTGCCACCCGAGCCACATAGACGTTGTTCAACCTGTAGGAGGTTGTCGAAAGGTGTCAACGATGCCCGTCGGCGGGCTGGTGCCCCTCGCCACCGACGACGCCGCGGACCTGGTCGTCCGCAACGCGAAGATATACACGGGAGATCCGGGCCGGCCGAAGGCCGACGCGGTCGCCATCCGCGACGGGGTCATCACGGTCGTCGGTGACGACGGCGACGTCGCCCCGCACATCGGTCCCGCCACGAGGGTGGTGGACGCCCTCGGCCGCCGGATGGTCCCCGGTCTCAACGACTCGCATCTGCACGTGATTCGTGGCGGCCTCAACTACGTACTCGAACTGCGGTGGGACGGGGTCCGGACGCTGCGTCAGGGCCTTGCGATGCTGCGTGAGCAGGCGGCCCGTACGCCGAAAGGTCAGTGGGTGCGGGTGGTGGGGGGCTGGTCGGCCGAGCAGTTCGCCGAACGGCGGTTGCCGACGGTCGCCGAACTCAACGCCGTGGCGCCGGATACCCCGGTGTTCGTTCTGCACCTGTACCAGTCGGCGGTGCTCAACCGCGCGGCGCTCAGGGCCGCCGGATACACCAGGGACACCCCGGACCCCAAGGGCGGACAGATCGTACGGGGCCGGGACGGGGAGCCGACGGGCATGCTGCTGGCCGCGCCCAGCGCCCTGATTCTCTATTCCACCCTCGCCAAGGCGCCCGTGCTGGAGGGTGAGGACAAGAAGACCTCCACCCGTCATTTCCTGCGGGAGCTCAACAGGTTCGGGCTGACCTCCGCCATCGACGCGGCGGGGGGATTCCAGAACTTTCCCGACAACTACAGCACCGTGGTCGAGCTGGCCAAGGCCGGACAGCTTTCCTTGCGTATCGCTTATCATCTGTTCCCGCAGACCGCGGGTCAGGAAATCGACGATCTCTCCCGCTGGATCGAAATGGTCCGGCCCGAGGACGGTGACGAATGGCTGCGTCTCAACGGCGCGGGAGAGAACCTCACATGGGCGGCAGCGGACTTCGAGAATTTCGCGCAGCCGCGCCCGGACCTTTCCGGCTACGAGGTGGAATTCGAGAAGGCGGTACGCCTCCTCATGGAGAACGGCTGGGGCTTTCGGCTGCACGCCACCTATGACGAGACCATCCGACGCGATCTCGCCGTATTCGAGAAGATCGCCGCGGACGGTCTTTTCCCGGACGGGAACCGATGGCTGTTCGATCACGCGGAGACCGTCTCCGCGGACAGCCTCGACCGCATCGCGGCCCTCGGCGGCGCCCTGTCCGTGCAGAACCGGCTGTCCTTCCAGGGCGAGGCGTTCGTACGCCGTTACGGCCCAGGCGCCGCGGCGGACGCGCCTCCCATCGGGGCCATGCTGGAGCGCGGTCTGACGGTCGGCGCCGGTACGGATGCCACCCGTGTCTCGACGTACAACCTCTGGATCGCCCTGCACTGGCTGATCACCGGCCGGACCATCGGCGATCTGGTGGTCCGTCCGCCGCACAACCGCGTCGACCGGCGCACCGCCCTCGCGATGTTCACCGAGGCGGGTGCCACCCTGACCGGTGAACAGGGCATCAAGGGCGTCCTGCGCCCGGGCTTCCTCGCCGACCTCGCGGTCCTGTCCGAGGACTACTTCACGGTGCCCGAGCCGGACATCGCCCACATCGAATCCCTGCTGACGGTCGTCGGCGGCCGGATCGTCTACGCCGCGGCCGAGTACGAGGGCCTCGACGAGGAACTGCCCCCCGTCAACCCGCCCTGGAGCCCGGTGGCGCACTTCGGCGGCTACCAGGCAACGCCCCTGACCGGCCTCTCCGGCACCCGCCAGGCCGAACTGCTCGGCCAGGCCGTCACGGAGTCCGAGCAGCACCGCCAATGGCGCGCCCGCCGCGGCCTCACCCCGGACACCGCGAGCACGGTCTTCGACCCCTGCTTCGCGCTCTGACCTCCCGGGAGGGGCCCCGGCCACGAGCCGCCCTTCCCGGGACACCACCTCACACATGCCGTCCACCGGACAGCTGCCCCGACAGCGGACGCACGTCCGCGATCACCACATGAAAGGCTTCCCCATGGTCAACATCTCCGACGTCACCGCGGCCCCCAGCCCCGACCTGCTGACCCCCGACAACTGCGCCGTGCTGTTCGTGGACCACCAGCCGCAGATGTTCTTCGCCGCGGCGAGCGGCGACCGTTCCGCGGTCATGAACTCCACCGTGGGTCTGGCGAAGGCGGCCAAGGTCTTCGACGTGCCGGTCGTCCTGAGCACCGTGGCCGCCGAGTCCTTCTCCGGGCCGCTCATGCCGCAGCTGGCGGCGGTCTTCCCCGACCAGAAGATCATCGACCGTACGTCGATGAACGCCTGGGAGGACGTCGCCTTCGTCGAGGCCGTCAAGGCGACCGGCCGCAAGAAGCTGGTCATCGCCGGTCTGTGGACCGAGGTCTGTGTCGTGCTGCCGACCCTTTCCGCCCTTTCCCAGGGTTACGAGGTCTACGTCGTCACGGACGCGTCCGCCGGGGTCAGCCCGCAGGCGCACGAGCACGCGGTGCAGCGCATGATCCAGGGCGGCGCCATCCCGGTGACCTGGGTGCAGGTGCTGCTCGAGCTCCAGCGGGACTGGGCTCGTACGGACACGTACGTCCCCGTCACGGACGTGGTGAAGGAGCACGCCGGCGCCTACGGCCTCGGGGTCGTCTACGCGCAGGCCGTCATCGGCGCTCACGCGGCCGGCTGACGACCCTTCCGCTGAGCAGCTGCCGAGCCTGAGCGGTTTCAGATCCTCGGCAGCCACAGAAGCTCGGCAACTACAGCATCTGAACATCTACAAGACGTCAGGAACAGGCAGAAACGCATGGACACGGGACTGTTGGTCCTCCGCCTGGTGACGGGACTCCTCATCGCCGGGCACGGAATGCAGAAGGTCAGCTTTCGGCTGGGCGGCAACGGTGTGGCCGGGGGAACCGAGGAGTTCCGGCGCGACGGCTTCCGCGGCGGCCGCCTCACAGCGCTCGCGGCGGGTGGCAGCCAGGTCGGTGCCGGTCTGTTCCTGGCGGCCGGTCTGCTCACTCCCATGGCGGCCATGGTCGCCATGGGAGTGATGACGGTGGCGAGCACGGTCAAGTGGCACAAAGGCCTCTGGGTGCAGAACGACGGTTACGAGTACCCGATGGTTCTCGTCGTCATCTCTGCGGCGCTCGCCCTCACCGGTCCCGGCCGCTGGTCGGTCGATCATCTCCTCGGGCTGACCCCCTGGCCCCTCTGGATGTCCGTCGGGGTCATCGCGCTCGGCCCGGCCAGCGGACTGCTCACCCGGGCGGTGCTGCACCGTCCCGTCGTATCGGAAGGAACAACTCGGTATGCGCAAGCTACTGACTGACGCGGCCGGCACGCTGTTCCCGCCCAAGGGGGACAGGCACGGCCCGCTCATGCCGCTCATGCTGACGCTGACGGTGGTGACCGGTCTCGTGGACGCCGTGAGCTATCTGGCGCTCGGCCACGTCTTCGTCGCCAACATGACCGGCAACGTGGTCTTCCTGGGATTCGCCCTGGCGGGTGCCGACGGGCTGTCCGCGCTCGCCTCCGTCGTCGCCATGGCCGCGTTCCTCGGCGGCGCGCTGGCGGGCGGCCGGCTCGGGACCCGGTTCGCCTCTCATCGGGGGCGACTGCTGACCATCGCCACCGCGCTGGAGACCGTGCTCGTCGCCGCCTCCGTCATCGCCGGGGTGCTGTCGGACGGCGGTGTGGACACCGTGACCCGGTACACCCTGATCGTGCTCCTCGGCCTCGCCATGGGCCTGCAGAACGCGACTGCCCGGCGTCTGGGCGTCCCGGACCTGACCACGACGGTCCTGACCCTGACGCTGACGGGCATCGCGGCCGACTCCACCTCGGCAGGCGGGTCGGCGCCCCGGCCGGGCCGGCGGTTCCTCTCCGTGCTGGCCATATTCCTCGGAGCCCTGGTCGGCGCCGTTCTCCTGGTGCACGCCGAACTCGCGGTTGTCCTCGGTCTGACACTCGCACTGCTCGTGGCGACGTCCGCGGCCGTTCACCGCCTCTCGGGTGCGGACGCTCCCTGGACCAAGCCGATGTCCTGAACCGGCAGTGTCCCGGGCCCGGATTGCGGCGCCGGAGTCCCGCGCACAGGGTGCTTGCTCATGATGGAGACCCGGTTGAAGGCGTTGATGGCGATGGCCACCCAGATCACCGCGGAGATCTCGTCGTCGGTGAGGAACCGGCGGGCGGCGCCGTAGGCGCTCTCCTGCAGGGCGGCGTCCGCCGGTGCGGTGGTCGCCTCGGCCAGGGCGAGTGCCGAGCGTTCCCGTGGCGTGAACAGCTCCGTGTCGCGCCAGGCCGGCAGCACACTCAGGCGCTGGGTGGTCTCGCCCGCACGCAGTGCCGCCCGGGTGTGCAGGCTGAGACAGTAGGCGCAGCCATTGATCTGCGACACGCGGAGGTTGATCAGCTCCACGAGAACGCGGTCGAGGCCCGCCCCGGCGGCGACCGCGCGGACCGCATCGGCCGTTTCGACCAGTGCCTGGTACGCCTTCGGGCTCTGCTTGTCGAGGAAGACCCGACGGTCCGCGGTGCCTGCTGCCGTGTCGCTCAACCTGGACTCCTTCATGGGACCTGTCCGTCCCTTGCTCGTTCTGTCGTGCGTTTCAGGGGGTGCCGGATTAGTATCAAGCAAGATGGTTGAATGTGAAACCATATCTCGTGGGGCGGGGCACGCGACGGCAGGGCGAAGCCCGCTGTCGCGGCGAGCTCGCACCCATCGCACAGCTCAGCAACCCGATACGCCAGAAAGGCACACGATGACGCAGCCCGCTGCCGCTCCGACCGTTCAGCGAGTGGACGCCAAGCACCACTACGAGATTCTGGTCGAGGGCGAAACCGCAGGTTTGACGGCGTACCGCGACCACGACAACCAGCGCGTCTTCTATCACACCGAGGTCGATGACGCCTTCGCCGGACAGGGATTGGCCGCCGTTCTCGTCCAGGAGGCGCTGACCGACGTACGCGCATCGGGCAAGCGGATCGTGCCGGTCTGCCCCTACGTGGCGAAGTTCCTCAAGAAGCACGAGGAGTTCGCCGACCTCACCGACCCGGTCACTCCCGAGCTCCTCCAGTGGCTGGACACCGAGCTGGCGCACTGAGCCGGCGCACTGAGCTGCCGTACGGGCCGGTCCGGCGTCGCCGGACCGGCCCGTACGCCCAGGACTCACTCATCCGTCAGTGGGCGCAATACCAACGGGCCCACGCGGCGTGACAGGTGGTTGCGCGACCCCGAGGTCACTCGGAGCGCATTGCACGGCATGGCTGTCCTGTCCGACAGCGGCCGCAACCCCCGGACGGCCAGGAGGACGGCTCGATTTCCTCGTCACTCGGATCGTCGGCACCCCAGCGGACTGACCACGCGACAAAGGGCATTGAGAGGCCAAGGATCTGGGCCGAGCCCTAGCAGCCAACGCCGGACACGGAGCAGGGCCTCGGCGCAGCCGTCGGCGGTGTGGTCGGAGAGGTGGGCGGCGTGTTCTTCGGCCCGGCCTTCGGCACGGCGAGCGGCTTCCCCGCGGCGGTGCTCTCCCCGCCACGCAAGCTGCGCCATTCACGCGGGGAGATGCCGTAGACGGTCCGGAACACCCGGCTGAAGTGGGCCGGGTTGACGAACCCCCAGCGCTGCGCCACGGACGACACGGTGGGTGCCACCCGGCCGCCGCGGGACAGCTCGCGCGCGCATTCCTCCAGTCGGCGACGCTGCATCAGCCTGCCGACGGTGATGCCCTCGTCCTCGAAGAGGCGGTGCAGATAGCGCACCGAGATGTGGTGCGCCTTCGCGATGGATTCCGGAGACAGGGCCGGATCTCCCAGGTTCCGGTCGATATGGTCGCGGATGCGCAGCACGAGGTGACCGCGCGAGTTCTCCGGCCTCACCGGGGCGTTCTCGGCCTGCTCGGCCACCAGGGTGCCGAAGAGGTCGACGACGGTGGACGCCAGTCCGCCCGCGGCGGCGGGCGAGTACGAGTCCGCGGAGGCGACCAGCGTCGCCAGAAAGGGCATCAGAACCGCACCGCACCCCTTCGTCGTTCCGACCGCGGTGCCGGTGATCCTGCGCAGATCCTCGTCCGGCAGGCCCAGAGCGCGGCGGGGCATCTGGACGACACGGGTGGAGAAGCGCTCCGGATAGTCCAGGACGTACGGCCGTGTCGTGTCGTACACCATCAGGTCG
Organism: Streptomyces sp. NPDC058620; assembly: GCF_042717135.1. NCBI lineage: Bacteria > Bacillati > Actinomycetota > Actinomycetes > Kitasatosporales > Streptomycetaceae > Streptomyces > Streptomyces sp. NPDC058620. Next base: position 60,647 of record NZ_JBHXQO010000033.1, on the reverse strand, counting down.
CCCGGGCCGGCGCTGGCCTGCCGGCCGTCCTGGGCGAGGGTCGCCGTGCCCGACATCTGGACGCCGAGCACCACGAAATCCTCGGACGAGCGCTTGATGTGCGTCGACGTCCTGCTGGTGCGGTGCGCGTCGGCATCGACGGTGGAGACGCGCAGGAAGCCCACGCGGTGGGTGGCGATCCGGCCGTCGAAGGGGCCGTCGTGCCGTGGGGAGACCGCCGTCGGCACCTGTGTCCTGCCCATCGCGTCGCGCCAATAGGCGAGTCGGTTATCGGCAGGGACCGAATCAGTCGTCAATACGGGGCTCATCCGCCACTCCTCTTTCTTCGTTCGCCCGGCACTAGCGGAGACCTCGGACCCGTACCGCAGAGGGGCCGAGGCACATGCCCTGTGCCTGAGGAGGCGATGACCGGTGCCAGTTCACGCGCGGATGTCCCGTCGCGTGGACGGAGCCCGCGCGACGAGAGCCGGGCAGCATCGTCGCGGCCCGGTTCTCCGCCGTGATCAGCCAAGCAGCGGGGCCGGCCGACCTCCAGGCAGTAAGCAGGCAGAAACAGGCAGAACGACAGAGGGGCCGAGCGGCCCGGTCGTTGTGCACTGGAAGAACGGTTCTGTGCACTCAGGGAATGGCATACCGGGCCCCGACAGCTCTACCGTGGATGAGGCAGCGTAAGAGCCCTCACTCCCCGGCGTACTCCGGACCCGTTCGTCGTGGGACATACGGGTGGGGTGCACCGGCAGGGAGGGGCGGGTGGGTACCGTTCAGCGAGTTTCGAGGCGGGCGAGGTGCTCGCGGGCTTGGGCCACGACCTGCGGGTCGGCGCCCGGGCCCAGCGAAAGACAGCGGGTGAAGACCTCGTGCGCTTCCGCCGCCCGTCCGGCGGCCAGCAGAACGTCGCCCAGGTCTCTGTGGCGGCGGCTCTCCAGCGCTGTGTTGCCGTGGTCGTGATACATGTCGATGGCGATCCGCAGATGGGCGACTGCCTCGTCCCATCGCTCCAGTTGGGCGTAGGCGGAGCCCATGTTCGAGTGGATTTCGAGCCGGGTGATGGCCGCGACATGCGGTTCGATATGGTCGGCGACGTCCTCCAGGAAGGCGTAGGCGCTCTCGTAGTGGGAGAGGGCCTCTTCGGCCCGGCCCTGTCCCATCAGGCTCATGCCGTGGTTGTGCTTTGTCTGCAGACTGCCGTGCAGGTCCCCGGCGGCCTCGAACAGGTCTGCGGCCTGACGGATGTCGTCGTCGGCTGCCACATAGTCGCCGACCTTCCCAAGTGCCCAGGCTCGGTAGTTGTGGGCCCACGCCTCCTGCTGTGCGTCCCCCGCGCGCCGCGCGGCGTCGAGGGCCTGACCGGAGCGGGCGATGCTGTCTCGGGGGCGGCCTTCGCACATGAGCAGCGCCCAGGCGTGGTAGTTGAGCTGCGTCGCTTCGAGGAGCGGGTCACCCAGCGCCCGGGCGGACCGGACGGCGGTGTCGAATATCTCCGGCCAGTGCCCCCAGAAGATCCACTGGTCGGAGAACCAGTGCAGCGCCTCGGCCACCTCCACCACAGTGGAGTGCTCTCCGGCAGCATGGGCGGCCCGCAGGGCGGCCAGCCAGTTGGTCCCCTCGGCCTTCAGCCACTGCAGCGCCTTGTCGGCCGAGGACAGGTCGACCGTCCCCTGCCACGTGGACGGGGGAGCACCGTGATCGGGCTCGAACCAGCGTCCTGCCACGATGGTGGTCTCCAGCAGCCACCGGTGCAGGGTCGCACGGGCCTCGTCGATGGCCTCGGGGTCTTCCTCGGCCGCCAGGCGGGCGCGGGCGAACAGGCACAGCAGATCGTGCAGACGGTAGCGGTCCCGGTCCGTGCCCAGCAGCCCGGCCTCGACCAGCTCTTCCAGGGTGTCCTCGGCGTCGAACAGCCGTTGCCCAGTCAGCTGGGCGGCGCCGGCGACGCCGGTGTCCGGGCCCGGAATCAGCCCGAGGCGGCGGAACAGACGGGCAGCGGTGGGGGTGAGCTGGCGGTACGACAGATCGAACGCGGCGGACACCCGCACATCCCCGGCGGCCAGTGCGCCCAGTCGCCGGTCGTCGAGCGCGAGGCGGTCGGCGAGGCGGCGCAGCGGCCAGCCTGTCCGGGTGGCCAGCCAGCTGCCCGCCACCCGAAGCGCCAACGGCAGGTACCCGCAGAGCCGGGCGACCTCGGCGAGTGAGGCCGGGTCGGCAGCCGTCCGCTCCGTTCCGATCAGGGTCGTCAGGAACGTGGCGGCCTCTTCCGGACCCAGCTCGCCCAGGGGAAGGCGGTGCACGCTCTCCAGCCCGGTGAGCATCCGCCGGCTGGTCACCACGACCATCCCCGCACCGGCACTCGGCAGCAGGGGGCGTACCTGGGACTCGTCACGGGCGTTGTCCAGCACCAGCAGACAGCGCCGGTCGGCCAGCAACTGCCGGTACAGCCCGGGGTGGCCCTGCGGTCCGGCCTTGGCGAGGTCCCGGTCGGCCACCTGGAGGGCCTTGAGCACACCGAGCGTGAGCTCGGCAGGGCCCGGCGGGTCATCGTCCGTGCCGCGCAGGTCCAGCACCAGCTGCCCGTCGGGGAAGAGGTCCGCGAGCGCCCGTGCGGCGTGCAGGGCGAGCGTGGTCTTGCCGGTGCCCGGCGGCCCCGACACGGCCACCGTCACCGGGTGGCCGGCCGGGCTTCCCGGGCCGGCCGGTTCGCCGGAGCCAGGGCGTGCGGCAGCCTGTTCCGCGAGCTTCGTGAGGGACGCCAGCTCCTGCTCCCTGCCGACGAAGTCATCGATGCCACGCGGGAAGGTCCGCACCCCCGCGGGGCTGTACCCCGTGTTGCGGCCGGCCCGGGCGACCGCGAGGAGCCGCTCCCGGTCCGCGTCACCCAGCACCAGCCCGTCCGCGAGCGCGGCCACGGTCCGACGCTGCGGAGCCGCCCGCCGCCCCCGCTCCAGATCGCCGATGCCCCGCACACTCACGCCCGACGCCTCCGCCAGACCCTCTATGGTCAGCGATGCCGCGAGCCGCAATCTCCGCAGCTCAGCGCCGAACGCCCCGTACTCACCACTCACCGTGCCCCCTGCTCGCCATGCCCTCGTCGGACCCCCAGGCATGATCGGTCGAATTCTAATGCGACCTCGAAGGGGCGGGCGTTCCCCGGTTCGGTTCGGTTCGAGAGGGCGAGGGAGGCTGGCAGGTGCGTCGCGGTCGCTACGGCAGAAGCGCCATCTCCCGCGCGTTCTTGACAGCGATGGCGACCTGACGGCGATTCGGGACGGTCAGTGGATCGGGTCCAGCAGTGAGTCGAACGCGGGCAGCAGGCTCCGCCACGCCTCGCGTCCTGCCTCGTACTCGGCGTCGGTGAGCAGGCAGGAATCCAGCAACGTGGTGAGGCCGTCGCGGTCGAGCCCGGGGGAGACGAAGACCAGATGCTGGCAGGAGTCGCCGTGCACCGGGTGCCAGTCGAGCGCGGCCGCCGCCTGCCGGAAGGGCGGCACCATGTCCCAGGCGGCGTCCGGCAGTGAGGCGAGCCAAGGACCGGTGTTCTCGACGCAGAGGGCGCCACCGGCCGCGTCCCAGGACAGGAGTGTGTCGGGCCGGTCGGCGAGCCAGAAGCGGCCCCGGCTGCGGGCCGCCGCACAGCTCAGATCCTCCAGCGCCGCGTACAGGCGCTCGGGGTGGAAGGGGCGGTGCCTGCGCCATACGAGGGTGCTCACCCCTGACTCCTCCGCGTCCTGGGGGAGAAGCGCACAGGCGGGGTGCTGAGCGGCGTTCGCCGCCTCCACGTCGAACCCGGCCAGGGCGAGTGCCGTCAGCGCGTCGGATCCGGCCGCAGCCTGCCGGGCCGTGGGGTGCAGTTGTCCGATCAACGCCCGGTCCTCGTCGTCCGCTTCCGCGCTGTCGACGAGGGCGATGACGGACGCGTACTCCAACTGGCGGGCCCAGGTGTCCCCGACCGTGCGGTGGTCGGTTGCCGCCGCGGCCAGCCCGGCCTCGGCGAGGTCGTCGCCGTTGTCGAGGTAGGGCAGCACCAGGGCCGGATCGACCGCGGTGATGACGCTCTTCACCTCGGCCCATCCCGCTCCGTGAACGGCGATCACCTCGGCCATGGCCTTCGGCTCGACGGAGTCCCAGAGTTCGAGGACGGCGAGGGAGGTGAGTGCGCTGGTCGCAAGGCGTTCCAGTTCAGGAATCAGGTCCGATCTGAGCGCGCAGCAGGCACAGTCGTTGACGAGTGGCGCCTCGCCGCTGGAATGTTCGCCCGATGAGTCGCGTACCGACCGGCGCACGGTTCCCTTTCCGGCCGCTGTCAGATCGTGGTGCAGCGCGACGCTGTGCGGGACACCCCTGAGCAGTCCCTCCACCACCTCGCGCCGGGCATCTGAGTGCAGACCGCCGACGATGACGACGGGCAGCTTCTGGTCGCGCTCCATCACCGGCCCTCACGGCTGCCGTAGCGGCGCTCGAACCGCTCCACCCGGCCGGCGGTGTCCAGGACCCGGGCGGTGCCGGTGTAGAAGGGGTGACTCGCGGAGGAGATCTCCACGTCGACGACCGGGTAGGTGTGGCCGTCCTCCCACTCGACGGTGCGCTCGCTGGTGAGGGTGGAGCGGGTCAGGAAGGCGAAGTCTGCGGCCTTGTCGCGGAAGACGACGGGGCCGTACGAGGGGTGGATTCCGGGCTTCATCGTGAGGTCCTTCGGATAGGGACGGGCGATCAGCGTTCTTCGCGAAAGTCCACGTGACGGCGGACGAGGGGGTCGAACTTGCGCAGCACGAGCCGGTCGGGATCGTTCCGCCGGTTCTTGCGCGTGACGTAGGTGTAGCCGGTGCCGACGGTGGAGCGGAGCTTGATGATCGGGCGTAGTTCGTCGCGAGCCATGACGAACACTATATGGGAATGATTTCCATGTTCAAAAAGGGTTCTCTTCCCCGCGTCTGCGCGCCTCACGCCGACTCCGCCCGCACGTCCGGCGTGCCGCGCCGACGCCAGGGGCCCGCGGCGGACGGCGCCGGGATCAGGGCCGACTGTCAGTGGTGTCGGATACCTTCGCCCCCATGACGACTCCTGAGACGACTTCAGCCGACAACCACCACGTCATCCAGGTGCGCGGCGCACGGGAGAACAACCTCGCCGACCTGTCGCTCGACATCCCCAAGCGTCGGCTCACGGTGTTCACGGGCGTCTCGGGGTCCGGGAAGTCCTCACTCGTCTTCGGCACCATCGCCGCCGAGTCCCAGCGGTTGATCAACGAGACGTACACCGCGTTCGTCCAGTCGTTCATGCCGAGCCTGGGGCGGCCCGATGTCGACGCGCTGCACAATCTGAGTGCCGCGATCGTGGTGGACCAGGAGCGGATGGGGGCCAACTCCCGCTCCACCGTCGGCACCGTTACCGATGCGTACACCATGCTGCGGATCGTCTTCTCGCGCCTCGGCACACCCCACATCGGTACGTCGGGAGCCTTCAGCTTCAATCTGCCGGAAGGCATGTGCCCGCGGTGCGAAGGGGCCGGGCAGGTGTCGGACATCGACATCGACCAGCTGGTCGACCGGGAGAAGTCGCTGAACGAGGGGGCCATCACCGTTCCCAACTTCGCGGTGGACTCCTGGTACTGGCAGATCATGGCCCACTCCGGTTTCTACGACCCGGACAAGAAGCTCAAGGACTTCACCGAGCAGGAGTGGGCGGACTTCCTCCACAAGCCGCAGGTCAAGGTGAAGGTGGGCAGCAACAACTTCACGTACGAGGGCCTGCTCCTGAAGGTTCAGCGGACCATGCTCAGCAAGGACCGCGACGCCATGCAGTCCCACATCCGGGCCTTCGTCGACCGCGCGGTGGTCTTTTGCGACTGCCCCGACTGCGGAGGCACCAGGCTGACGGCCGCGGCTCTGTCGTCGACGATCGACGGGGTGAACATCGCGGAGTGCTCCGCCATGCAGATCAGCGATCTGGCCCTGTTCGTGCGGGAGATCGACGACCCGGGTGTGGCCCCGCTGCTGGCCGGTCTGCGGGATCTGCTGGATTCCCTCGTCGAGATCGGCCTCGGCTACCTCAGTCTGGACCGGCCCTCCGGCACGCTCTCCGGCGGTGAGGCCCAGCGGGTGAAGATGGTGCGGCACCTCGGCTCCAGCCTGACGGATGTCACCTACGTGTTCGACGAGCCGACCATCGGCCTCCACCCCCACGACATCCAGCGGATGAACGCGTTGCTGCTGCGGCTGCGCGACAAGGGCAACACCGTGCTCGTCGTCGAGCACAAGCCCGAGGTGATCGCCATAGCGGACCATGTGGTCGATCTGGGACCGGGCGCGGGCACGGACGGCGGACACATCTGCTTCAGCGGAGACGTACCGGGGCTGCGCGCCTCCGGCACCCTGACCGGGCGGCATCTGGAACACCGGGCGGGCCTCCGGGACGCCGTGCGGAGACCGCACGGGCAGCTGTCCATCAAAGGCGCCGACAAGCACAACCTCCAGGACGTGAGCGTCGACATCCCGCTCGGTGTCCTGACCGTGGTCACTGGGGTCGCCGGATCGGGCAAGAGCTCACTGATCCACGGCAGCCTGCCCGCCGGGCAGGGCGTCGTGGTCGCCGACCAGTCGCCCATCCGTGGCTCGCGGCGCTCGAACCCGGCGACGTACACGGGACTGCTCAATCCGATCCGCACGGCCTTCGCCAAGGCCAACGGCGTCAAGCCGGCTCTCTTCAGCGCCAATTCGGAGGGTGCCTGCCCCAAGTGCAACGGCCTCGGGCTCATCTACACCGACCTCGCCATGATGGCGGGCGTGGCATCGGTGTGCGAGGAGTGCGAAGGCAAGCGGTTCACCCCCGAGGTCCTCACCTACACGCTGGACGGCAGGAACATCAGCGAGGTGCTGGGAATGTCGGTGGCGGAGGCCCGCGACTTCTTCCCTTCCGGCCAGGCGCACACCATCCTCGGGCGGCTGCGTGACGTCGGGCTCGGATACATCAGGCTCGGGCAGCCGCTCAACACGCTCTCGGGCGGGGAGCGCCAGCGCCTCAAGCTGGCCATCCACATGGCCGAGAAGGCGGCGACGTACGTACTCGACGAGCCGACCACCGGTCTGCACATGGCCGACGTGGACCAGTTGCTCGCGCTGCTCGACCGGCTGGTGGACGCGGGCAACACCGTGATCGTCATCGAGCACCACCAGGCGGTGATGGCCCATGCGGACTGGCTCATCGACCTCGGACCCGGGGCCGGGCACGACGGCGGCCGCGTGGTGTTCGAAGGGACGCCGGCAGACCTCGTCGCGACGGGGGACACCCTCACCGCCCGGCATCTGCGGGATTACGTCGCGGCCTGAGCCGTACGCCGGCGGCCCACACGCGGCCGCGCGGGCCCCGTTCTCCGTGCGGCCGCTCAAGGAAGATACCGGATATTCGGTGTATTCCCGTCCATATGGGTACGTGAAGAGGTATGAGCATTGGAAATCCCGACCCGGACCCGCGCAACACGCCCGGCCTGGAGCCCGGAGGGGGTGTCCCTACGGGCGACACGCCCCCGGGCGAAAGCAGCACGTCGGAGGCGGGGCCGTGGAACGAACCACCCAGGGGATGGGCGATGGGACCTCTCATCGCCATCCTTGCCCTCGCGGTGGTGGTGGCGGCCTTCTTCCTCGTCTACGCCATCCTCATATGACCTGTGCCGAACACCCGCCGTGTCCGTACGCTTGACCGTGTGTAGCGGGTGGACGACGGCGGGGCGGGTGCCGCAGGAGCACGATGGCCGGCGTGCGGCCGACGTCAGGGCCGGTAGCGCAACGGGTGGTCGTCGGGCACCTCGGTGAGTGCGATGCGGTGACCGTCCGGATCGGCGATCCACATCTCGATCAGACCCCAGGGCTCCCGCAGCGGTGCGCGAAGGACGTGGACGCCACGGCTCGCGAGTTCCTGGTACGCGGCCTCGCAGTCGGCCACCTGCATCCAGAGGCGGATGCTCGCGGTCGGCGGTTCGTCCGATCTTCCGGACAGCTCCAGGAAGCCACCGCCGAGAAAGTAGACCGTGCCGCGCTCCGGCCCGGTGCCGAACTCGCGGTACACGGCGAGACCGAGAGCTTCCCCGTAGAAATCCCGCGAGATCTGAGGGTCACGAGGTCGCAGCAACACCCGGCTGCTCAGTACATGCACCATGAACGTGACCCTACGCCGGTACCCGGCCGCCCCGACGGCTCTCCGCGCCGAGTTGTCCGTCGGCAACCCGGGCCGGTGGTCCGCACGCGGCCCGCTCGGCCGGAGGCCCGCCGACCCGACGAACCGGGAAGATCGAAAGCGTGGTCACGGTCACCCGTGAGACGGTAAATTCGAACGAACGCCGTACCTGTGGAACAGGCTCACGTATCCGCCGCGAGATCGGGAAACGCGTCCATGAGCTCTCCGAGCGACCCCGCCCAGTATCCGGTCCCGCACCCCGCGCACGGAGCGGGCCGGCTCCTCGCCGTCAGCGATCTGCATGTCGGAATCGCCGACAACCGGCCGATCGTCGAGTCGCTGCACCCGATGTCGGATGCGGACTGGCTCATCGTCGCGGGTGACGTGGCCGAGCAGGTGAAGGACGTGGCGTGGGCGCTGGAACTGCTCGCGAGCCGATTCGCCCACGTCGTGTGGACGCCGGGAAACCACGAACTTTGGACGATCGACAGGGACGCCGTGGCGCTTCGAGGCCAGGCGCGGTACGACCACCTCGTCGAGGTGTGCCGAGCGCTCGGCGTCTCCACACCCGAGGACCCCTTCCCCCGCTGGCCGGGGCCGGACGGGCCGGTGGCGGTCGCACCCGTCTTCGTTCTCTACGACTACACCTTCCGCGCCCCGGGCACGACGACCAAGGAGGAGTCCCTGGCTCGCGCCCACGAAGTGGGCGTCGTATGCACCGACGAGTTCGTGCTGCACCCCGACCCGTACGCCACCCGCGACGACTGGTGCCGGGCCCGGGTCGCGCAGACCGAGCAGCGGCTGGCCGCACACGACCCGGACATCCCCCTCGTGCTCGCCGGCCACTGGCCACTGGTGCGGGAACCCACATCCGTCATGTGGCACCCGGAGTTCGCCCAGTGGTGCGGCACCGAACTCACAGCCGACTGGCACCGCAGGTTCAACGTGGCGGCCGTTGTGTACGGCCATCTCCACATTCCCCGTACGACCTGGTACGACGGGGTGCGCTTCGAGGAAGTCTCGATCGGCTATCCCAGGGAGTGGCGCGAACTGGGCCACCCCCGTGGGCTGTTGCGGCAGATCCTGCCGTACGAGGACGGGGCCGGCACGCAGACCGGGACGCCGCCCGACGCGGACGGACCGGCGCCCGCCGGGCAGGGAGAGGCATCGTGATCGACCGGCTCCTCCCTCCGTACGTGGCCAGCGCGGCGACCTGTGAGGAGGACGCACCCGCCGGAACCCTGTTCCCGGAGGAAGAGGCACTGGTCGCCACGAGTGTGGCGAAACGGCGCCACGAATTCGCCGCGGCCCGCGCCTGCGCCCGCAGGGCGATGGCCGCTCTGGGCCTGCCGCCCGCTCCCGTACTGCGTGGTCACCGAGGAATGCCGCTGTGGCCCACCGGGTTCGTCGGCAGCATGACGCACTGCGACGGCTACCGTGCGGCAGCGCTGGCGAGGGCGGAGGACCTCCGTGGCCTGGGGGTCGATGCCGAACCCAACGCGCCGCTGCCCTCCGGCATATGGGAGATCGTCTCGCTCCCCTCGGAGCGGGAGCGGCTCCTGTCGCACGACGACTTGACGGGACGGAGAACCGGCACGGAGCCCGACGGGACCGGGGCCGTTCACTGGGACCGGCTGCTGTTCAGCGCCAAGGAGAGCGTGTTCAAGACGTGGTTCCCCCTCACCCGGACCGAACTCGACTTCACCGAAGCGGACATCACGTTCGTCCGTACGTCCGCGACCGCGGCCGGAGGAACATTCACCGCGACGCTGTTGCGGACCGCGCCCGGAATGCCTCCGGTGCTCACGGGCAGATGGCTGGTTCACGACGGCATCGCGGCCACGGCCATCACACTTCCCGCCTGACGGTCGTCCGGCTCAACACGTATCGGCCTCAAAGAGCCTGACCACACATCAGGTTCCAGCGCCCCTGGCGTCCGCTGAGTTCGGTGCGGGTCAAAGGAGGCACGTCGAGGCGCCAGAACGCCGACGAGGGCAGACCGAGTCCATGAACGATCGCGGCGCGTACGACGGCGGGCTCGACGACGGCGAGGACCCGGCCGCTGCCCTCCTCCAGACCGTCGAGCCAGCCGCCGACCCGGGCGGACAGGTTCGACAGCGACTCACCACCGTGGGGGGCCGCGTCCGGGTCGGCCAGCCAGGACGCCACGGCCTCGGGTTCGCTGTCGCTCACGTCGGACAGCCGCTTCCCGCGCCAGCGCCCCATGGCCCAGTCGGCGAGGGCGAGTTCGGACACGGGCTGAAGGCCGAGGACCTCGGCGGTCCGAAGGCAGCGCTCGGAGCCGCCGCTCAGGCACAGGTCCGCATCCGGTACGCCACCCGCGGCGGCACGCGCCCGACGTGTTCCGGCCTCGTCGAGGGGCGCGTCACCCTCGAACCGGGCCTCTCGCAGACCGGGATTCATCGCAGGCGAGATCAATATCACCCGTACCGTCAACGCGCTCTCCACTCCGTGAACCATGGCCTGTTCCGTACGTGACGTGTGGCCGTCGGGGCCCGTCGCCCTGCCGATTGCACCATGGCGGTGCCCAGCCGCAAGCGGTATGGTCACGACGACCATGACGACGGTGTGACGGAAGCCGGTGAGAATCCGGCACGGTCGCGCCACTGTGAACTCGTACCTGTACGGGAAGTCAGACCCGGCACTGTCGTCTGAGGCACCACGATCGGGACGCGTGTTCCCACAGGAGGTTCTGCCATGGCACAGTCTGCTGCCCCCGCCACCGGCGCACCCGCCATCACCCCCATCTCGCTGAAGGCCCTTGCCCCTTGGGCGGCGTTCTTCGGCATTCTCATGCTCGTCCTGCTGTACTTCGTCGGCGCCGAGCAGGGGGCCATCTCGGTCATCGCCGGTGAAGGCGTCCACGAGTGGGTCCACGACGGCCGGCACCTGCTCGGTTTCCCCTGCCACTGAGAACCCGATACGCAGGGGACAACCTCGTGAACTCCATCTCTGTCAGAGCTCTGCTCGTCCGCGGGATGCTGGCCGGCCTCGTGGCGGGCGCGCTCGCCCTCGTCGTCGCCTACTTCCTCGGTGAGTCCCAGGTGGACGCCGCCATCGCGCTGGAAGCGGCTCACCACCACGACCACGGCGGCGGCGAGGAACTCGTCAGCCGCACCATGCAGGCCACCGGCGGCCTCGCCACCGGCATCCTGGTGTTCGGCGTGGCGGTCGGCGGCATCGCCGCACTCGTCTTCTGCTACGCGCTCGGCCGCATCGGCGACTTCGGCCCCCGGGCCACAGCCGCTTTCGTCGCCGGTGCCGCGCTGCTGACGGTGTACGTCGTGCCGTTCCTGAAGTACCCGGCAAACCCGCCGGCCGTAGGTGATCCCGGCACCATCGGACAGCGCACGGCCCTCTTCTTCTTGATGGTCGCGCTGAGCGTGCTGCTGGCCGTCGCCGCCGTCATCATCGGCAAGCGGCTCGCACCCCGTCTGGGCAACTGGAACGCGTCGATCGCCGCGTTCGCCGGCTTCGTCCTTCTCATCGGACTCGCCTACGCCTTCCTGCCCTCGTTCAACGAGGTCGGCAAGGACTTCCCGGCCACGCTGCTCTGGCAGTTCCGGCTGTCCACGCTCGCCATCCAGGCGACGCTGTGGGGCTGCTTCGGTCTCGTCTTCGGATATCTGACCGAACGACTGCTGGAGCCTGAGGCGGACAGCTCGCGCGCGGGCACCGGAGCGGCGTCCCGGACTGCGGGGGCGGTGACCTGAGCGGTGGCAGGTGACCGGCCCACCGGTCCCTCGACACCCCTGACTGAGCCGTATCCGTTCGCTACGCAACCCGCCGGGCGCTGCCCGGCGGGTTGCGCGGTTCGTGGCGCCGGACGCCGGCAGGACGGCGGGCCGACGTGCCCTATGCGTCCTTGCCGGTCCAGTCGACCAGGTAGTGATGCAGTTGATCGTCCACCCCGACGAGCCGCATCCCGGCCGCTGTCATGACGCGGTGGGATCCGATGTTGTCGAGGTTCGCGTCGCCCCGCACGGATGCGACGCCTTGCGAGCGGGCGAACTCCAGCAGGGCGCGCAGCGCCTCGGAGGCGTACCCCTTCCCCCGGGCGCCGGGGGCCAGACCGTAGCCGATGGTCACCTGACCGTTCTCATCGGGTACGCCGTGAAATCCCAGCCCACCGATCACCTGTTCGTCCTCCCGCCGCCTGATCTCGAAGGAGCCGAACGGCCGGGGGTCCCCGGACGTCTCGCACGTGCTGAGGTAGCGGCGCGCACCGCCTTTGTCCCCGTCGGTGGGGTACCCCGGGGCCCACCGGGCGTCGGCCCCCGGTTCGCCCGCAACTATGTCCGCTGCTTCGGCGGGACTCATCAGGCGGAGCGTGAGGCGTGTCGTCACAAGGTCATCCATGACTGGCGGAGTATCACGGCGTGAGGGCTGAGCGCATCCGAATATGCGCGGCGGAGGACGGATGCCGGTGGGTTATCGCTGCTGGATAACATCGCTACCGACAGGAGGGTAGCGACGCTACGTTATTGGTGTTAGCGTTGATTACCCGGGGTGGCGCAGGCAGCCGTCCCCTCCAGCAGGGAGCAGCGTGATGAGTGAGCAGGCCACCCCCACCCGCCGCAGGGTCGCCGTCGTCACCGGCGGCTCGCGCGGCATCGGCCGCCAGAGCGCCGAACGGCTCGCGGCGGACGGCTTCGCCGTCGTCGTCAACTACGCGGGCAATCTCACCGAGGCCGAAGCCGCAGTCGCTGCCATCGTCGCCGAAGGCGGCGAGGCCTTCGCGTACCGGGCCGACGTGGCCGACGAAGTCGCTGTCACCGCCCTCTTCGACGCCGCCGAGGAAGCGTTCGGGGGAGTCGACGTGGTCGTCCACGCCGCAGGTGTGATGACGCTGGCCCCGCTGGTCGACACGGACCTGGACGCCCTGGACCGGATGCACCGAACCAACATCCGCGGCACCTTCGTCGTCGATCAGCAGGCAGCGCGGCGCCTGCGCGAGGGCGGGGCGATCATCAACTTCTCCAGCTCCGTGCTGTCCCTGTCCCTTCCCGGCTACAGCGCCTACGCAGCCACGAAGGGTGCCGTCGAGGCCATGACGCTGATCCTGGCCCGCGAGCTGCGCGGCCGGGACATCACTGTCAACGCGGTCGCGCCCGGACCGACCGCGACCGCCCTGTTCCTGGACGGCAAGGACGAGGAGACGGTGGCGCGGCTGGCAGCCCAGGCGCCGCTGGAGCGCTTGGGGACGCCGGAGGACATCGCCGAAGTCGTCTCCTTCCTCGCCGGCCCTGCCCGCTGGGTCAACGGCCAGGTCGTGCGTGCCAACGGCGGCATAGTCTGAGTCGACCGGCCCTGCTACCCACCCCCTCGACCGGGAGCACTGCCATGCATGGGACCTCCATGAACCGCCGACCTCGCTCCCGCCGATGCCGTCGTGAGGGTGGTCACCACCGAACACGGCAAGCGGCCCTTTCGGGTGGATGCCGACCCGGCGGGCGACCGCAGCGAGGAGGTCAGTGTCGTCGTCGGCCCTATCCGCGCGGAGTTCCTCACCCGCATCGGCATCGACGACCGGCTGACCCTCCGTTCCGGCGTCTGAATTGCGCCGGGCGCCGCTTGATAGCGTCCGTCCGATGAGTACACGAGCGCGCATTCTCGAGGTGGCGGCCGAGTTGGTCGCGGAGTCCCCGGACGGCGATGTCTCCACGCGTGCCGTGTGTGAGGCCGCCCAGGTGGGGCCCCCCGCCCTGTACCGGCATTTCGGCGACAAGGAAGGCCTGCTGTCGGCCGTCGTCGACCACGGCTTCGACGCGTACCTGGCGACCAAGCGGGAGCGCGGCGAGTCCACGGACCCGGTGGAGGATCTCCGTCATGGCTGGGACAGTCATGTGGACTTCGCCCTGCGCAATCCGAACCTGTACCGGCTGATGAACTCGCCCGCGATGCGCACCCCGCCGGCCTCGGCGCTGGAGTCGCACCGGATTCTCACTCGTGACCTGGAGCGGGCGGCGGAGCGGGGCAGGCTGCTGGTCGCTCCCGAACTGGCGGCCCAGGTGATCATGTCTGCCAACGTGGGCGTGGCGCTGATGCTGGTGGCCCGCCCGGGGACCTTCTCCGACCCCACGGCATCGCGGCGAGTGCGCGACGCGGTACACGCCGCGGTCCTGACGCCGGACGAAGCCGGCGGTGCGCCGGTGGGTGCGGCGGCCCCTACCGCCGCAGTCCCTTCCACCGCCGCCACCTTGAGTGCTCTGCTGCGGCAGTCCCACGGGGCAGGGCTCAGTACGGCGGAGGCGGCCTTGATGACGGAATGGCTGGACCGTGTCTCCAACACACAGGGCGGCCCGGAGCCGAAGCCCCGGGCCTGAGCGGGCGGACCCCGAGCGCCGTCACCGACGACCCGGGGTCGCTTCGCGGTACGGCGTTACGACGCTTCCGGCCCGAAATCCCCGGTCAGCGCCGCCGCCATCCGCAGATGGGGCACGGCCTCCGCATGCCGGCCCTGCCGCTCCAGGGTCCGGCCCAGCATCAGCTGCGCGTAGTCCTCGACGGGGTCGCGCTCCAGCACGGCACGCAGCTCCGCCTCGGCCTTGCCGAGGCGCGCCGAGTGGTAGTAGGCGCGGGCCAGCAGCAGTCGCGGAGCGACCTGCTCCGGTACCTCATCGACCAGCCCGCCCAGGATGCGGGCGGCGGTCAGGTACTCCTTCGCGTCGAAGAACATCTGCGCACGGTCCCAGCGTTCGGCGGCTGTGCCGAACTCGTAGTAGGTGTCGTTCACTGGTCCTCCTTGGCGGGGCCGTTGGCGGATCCGGTCCGCGGTCTCCGCGGTGTCCGTTCGGGTGCGTCAACACAGCATAATGATTGAATATTCCACTAAACTTTCGGCGTGGGGGTGGGCACTACGGGTCCCTGCGGGAATAGGTTGAGCGCCATGAGTAATCTCGATCGCCAGGCCACACCCTCCGTCTGCGGAGGACGGGGCTTCGTCGTCGCCGAGCCGGTACGCGAACTACTCGCTCCGCGCCGTGTCCAGTTGGGCGAATCCACCGAGGTCCGCAGGCTGCTGCCGAATCTGGGCCGCCGGATGGTCGGCGCCTGGGCTTTCGTGGACCACTACGGCCCCGACGACATCGCCGACGAGCCCGGGATGCAGGTGCCGCCGCACCCGCACATGGGTCTGCAGACGGTCAGTTGGCTGCATGACGGCGAGGTCCTGCACCGCGACAGCGTGGGCAGCCTCCAGGCGATCCGCCCCCGCGAGCTGGGCCTGATGACCTCGGGCAAGGCGATCAGCCACTCCGAGGAGAGCCCGAAGCCCCACGCCAGGTACCTCCACGGCGCGCAGCTCTGGGTCGCACTGCCCGAAGCGCATCGGAACGTCGATCCGCACTTCCAGCACCACACCAACCTTCCCACGGTCACCGCGCCGGGCCTCGTCGCGACCGTGATCCTCGGAGAACTCGACGGCGCCGCCTCGCCCGGCACCACGTACACCCCGATCATCGGCGCCGACCTGGCCCTGACGAGCGGCGCCGAGGCCCGCGTACCCCTCGACCCCGACTTCGAGTACGCCGTCCTGTCGATGTCCGGCGAGGCGGAGGTCGACGGGGTCCCCGTACTGCCGGGCTCCATGCTCTACCTAGGCTGCGGCCGCACCGAACTGCCCCTGCGCGCCCTCTCGGACGCCGGGCTCATGCTGCTCGGCGGCGAGCCCTTCGCCGAGGAGATCGTGATGTGGTGGAACTTCATCGGGCGGTCCCACGAGGAAATCGCACAGGCACGTGCAGACTGGGCGGCCGGTGCCCGGTTCGGGGAAGTGCATGGCTACGACGGAGGCCGGCTCCCCGCTCCTGAACTGCCACCTGTGGCGCTGAAACCGCGGGGAAGGGTGCGCTGAGCTGCGCTGATGTGGCCGGGTCCGGGCGGGCCCTGGTCGCGGCAGCTCGGTCCCATACTCAGAAGCGGAATCGGTCCAGCGCTTCTCCGGAAGCCTCCGCCGCACGTGCCCAGGATTCCAAAGTGTGGTCGTGCGCGAGCAGCTTTAGTAGACCTAATGCTGACCCAATGCTGACTCTACTGACGGGGTGTCAGGCGAGAGTGTCAGGCTGTCGCGTCATGGTCTGGCTGTCTGCTGTCTGTGATGAGCGGACTGGGCACCTGGGGCTGGAGCTTTTCCTGACTCGTGGCATGGAAGTAAGGAACGCGCGGGTTCGCGGAAGCTCGGACAGCTAGGGCAAAACCCGCAGGCGAGGTAGACGTGGGACGCCCTCTGGGAGCGGGTTCGAGAGATCTGAAGCCCAGCTGCTACTCGTTGAGTAGGCAGTACGCGCCGGTGCGCCGGAGGGGGCCGCCGTCGGGCGGGGCGAGGGGCGCCCGCGCGCTTATGCCGGGTTACCTGGGGTCGCGGTTGAACTGCGCAGTCGCCCAGCGGTAGCCGAGCGCGATCAGGCCGACGCACCAGGCGATCGCGAGCCACCCGTTGTTGCCGATCTCGGTGCCGAGGAGAAGGCCGCGCAGGGTCTCGATGGCCGGGGTGAAAGGTTGGTACTCGGCGATCGGCTGAAACCAGCCCGGCATGGTGTCGGCCGGGATGAAAGCGCTGGAGATGAGGGGGAGAAGGATCAGCGGCATGGCCATGTTGCTGGCCGCCTCGGGGTTCGGGCTGGCCAGGCCCATGCCGACCGCGATCCAGGTCAGCGCCAGGGCGAAGAGCACGATGAGCCCGAATGCTGCCAGCCACTCCAGGGCGGTTGCGTCCGCGGAGCGGAAGCCGATGGCCACGCCGACGGCGCCGACGAGGACCACGCTCATGACGGATTGCAGCACGCTGCCGACGACGTGCCCGATGAGTACCGAAGGGCGGTAGACCGCCATCGTACGGAAGCGGGCGATGAGGCCCTCAGTCATATCCATGGAGACGTACACCGCGGCCCCGATCACGGTGCTGCCGATGGTCATCAGCAGCAGGCCGGGGACGATGTAGGCGATGTAGTCGGAGCGGTCCGCGCCGCCGCCGCCGATGCCCGCGCTCATTACGTCTCCGAAGATGTAGACGAAGAGCAGCAGCATCATGATCGGCGTGAGCAGCAGGTTCAGGGTCCCTGACGGGTAGCGCCGGGCGTGCAGCAGGTTGCGGCGCAGCATTGTGTTCGAGTCGCGTACAGCGAGAGAGAGGGAGCTCATCGGACGGTCTCCTTGGGCTGGTTCGGGACGTTGGCCGGGCCGGTCAGGGCGAAGAACACGTCGTCGAGGTCGGGGGTATGGACGGTCAGTTCGTCCGCCTCGATGCCGGCGGAGTCGAGCCAGTCGAGAATGGAGCGCAGTTCGCGCTGACTGCCGTCGCTGGGGATGGACAGCGACAGTGCCTCGTCGTCCCGGGTGACCTCGCGCAGGGCGCCGGCGGCGGACTGGTACGTGACCGGGTCGGTGAAGCGGAGCCGGATGTGCCCGCCCGGGATGAGCCGCTTGAGCTTCTCGGGGGTGCCCTCGGCGGCGATCTTGCCGTCGTTCAACACAGCGATGCGGTCTGCGAGTTCGTCGGCCTCTTCCAGGTACTGGGTGGTAAGGAAGACGGTTACGCCGTCGGATACGAGACTGCGGATGATGCCCCACATGTGGTGGCGTGAACGCGGGTCGAGCCCTGTCGTCGGCTCGTCGAGGAAGATGATCCGCGGGCTGCCCACCAGCGTCATCGCGAGGTCGAGGCGGCGCTTCATGCCGCCGGAATAGGTCGAGGCGGGCTTCCTGGCGGGCCTCCACCAGGTCGAAGCGCTCCAGGAGTTCGGCGGCGACCCGCCGTCCCTCGCTCTTGGGCAGGTGGTGCAGGTCCGCCATGAGGAGCATGTTCTCCTCGCCGGTGATCAGACCGTCCACGGCGGAGAACTGCCCGGTGACACCGAGCGCGGCACGTACCGCCTGCGGGTCGGCGGCCAGGTCGTGCGCCCGCCGACGTGCAGGTCCCCGGCGTCCGCAGTGATGAGGGTGGAGAGGATTTTCACGGCGGTGGTCTTGCCGGCACCGTTCGGTCCGAGCAGCGCGAACACGGACCCGCCCGGGATGCGCAGATCGATGCCGTCGAGGACGAGCTTTTCGCCGTACGACTTGCGTAGCCCGACGGCGGAGACGGCGGTCGGCGACGGGTGACCGTCATCTTGCCTGGATGTGGGCATGACAGATGGAGCCATGGCGACTTCCTTTCGGAGGCTGGAGACGCAGGGAGAGTGGAAGCTGTTTCGGAATTCGGATCGGAGTGACTGTCCGTGACTACACGTCAGTCGTATCGTCTTGGGATGGTGTCGAGCGGCCCGCGGCCGGAGACCTGCTCGCCGGGTGGTGTTGGCAGTGCTGACCAGGTCTCGCCGGCCTGCTCGACCATTTCGGTGGACAGGATCTGCGGCGGCTTCTGGTGGCCGGTCGGCCCGCGCCTGTTCGCGCTGCGCTGAGGCGAACGAACCGCGCGTGAGCGCCACGCCCACTGGCATGAGGCGACGGGCGTGTTACCTCTCGGCCGTACCGGGTTCCCGCCGATGGACTCCTGGTAGACGTCCGCATAGGTGCGTGAGTCCTTGACCAGGTCGTCGCAGAACGCGGCGACGTCGCTGCCGATGAGTTCCAAGACCCCCTTGCCCGCGGCGGCGCCCTCCTCGAAGAAGTCGACGATCCCGGGGAGCAGGGGCCCGTCAGGCAGGTCGATCGGTCCGACCTTGAACAGGTACTTCTGCATCTCCTTGTAGACGATCTGGTAGTCCGGCGGGAGCGCCTTGACCCGGGCCGTGTGCGCCCGCCACTGCTTCTTGCCCTCGATGATGTCCTGGATGCTCACGTCAGCCTCCCAGCCGGCTCAGTTTCCGTGCGACGTTCCTGTTCAACTGCTCGCGCCACCGGTCGCGAAAGGTCCGGGCCCCTTCTCCACCGGCCAGTGCAGTGCAGAAGCCTCCGATGTCGTCGCCGAGCACCTCGTGGACGCTCTGTCCGTCCGCCGCGCTACTTCGAGCAGCCCCAGGGCCGAGTCGAGGATCGGCATCAGGTTGCGGCCGGTGAAGTCCCCGTAAGGGAAGAGGCAGGCGATGATCTGTCCCCACGCCGCCCGGTAGTCGTCCGGCAGGGCCTCGGCCCGAGCTTCGAACGCCTTCCAATCCCTGGTGAGATCGCTGCCTGTGATGGTCTCCCAGAAGTTCATCTCCCGGCCTCCTTCAGCCTGTCGATGCGTGATGAGACGTACTGCCATTTCGTCCAGAACTTCGCGAGTTCCTCGCGGCCGGCGTCGTTGAGCGCGTAGAACTTGCGCGGCGGACCGACCCCGGATGGTCGCTTCGTCACCTGGACGAGTCCGTTCCTCTCCAGCCGCAGCAGGATGGTGTACACCGTCCCCTCGACGACGTCGGCGAAGCCGAGCTCGTTCAGCCGGCGGGTGATGGCGTACCCGTAGGTTTCCTCGCTGCCGATGATTTCGAGCACACACCCTTCGAGGGTGCCCTTCAACATCTCCGTCAGGTCGTCCATCGCTAGTCCTCCTCGGCCCTATCGGTACTGCGTACTACCGAATACCACTACACGGTATCACCGAGTAGTGGAGGTTGCTAGGGATCGGTGAACACGGACCGGACTCTGCGATCCGCGAAGCGAAGGAAGAGATCCTTCGGGACGCCCCCGAGCTGGCATGTGAACGATTCCGTGCTCGATGGCCCGACCCCGGCCCCGATCTCTCGGAGCAAGGGCACTTCGCCATGCTCAGAATCCAGTCCCGGATCACCCGCATGGTTGCCGACGGCTACCGTCCCGACCGCTGGGACGTGAGCGGCGGCCTTGTCTGCCTGGCTGGGATGGCGGTCATCGTCAGCGCCCCACGCGCTGACTGACCACCTCGCGTCACAGGTCCAGTTGTGTGCGAATGAGCGTGTCGAGTCGCTGCCATGCCGGGGACGAGGCGTTGACCGTGCCCTGGATGAGAGCGGGGATTTGGGAGCCTGTATCCAGCTGGGGCAGTTCGTCGGCTCCGTAGCGTTCCATGGTTGCCGCAGTGATCCGCCGGGCGAGGTCGTAGACGCGGGGGTCGCCGGGGTCGAGGTCGTGTGCGTGGTCGTAGTCGAGGAAGAGCTGTCGGAGCGCAGGGTCGGCCAGGCTCTGGGCCTGGTCGTGGAACAGGGCGGTCGCACTGTCCGGGTGGGTGGCGAACACGAGGATCCACAGGTCGCGTTGCAGGTCCACCCATCGAGGCGTGAATCCCCAGCTGGCCAGGTGCTCCAGATGGGCGCCGACCTCGGTGGGCAGCGGGGACAGATGCCCGGCGGCGAGCTGCCGCAGACGCCCCCGCGTTGCCTGCATGCTGCGGATGCGGGCGGTGAGTTCGCCGTCGATCTCGCGCAGCGCGTGCTGGAATTCCTCGTCGGTCGCTGATCTCAGCGTCCGGATGCGGGCTAGGGGGACGCCGACTTCGGCGAGCGTCCGGATCTTGATCAGGTCGATGGCGTCCTTCGCGTCGTAGCGTCGGTAGCCGGACGCATCGCGGTCGGGCTCGGGCAGCAGCCCCTTGTCGTGGTAGACGCGAATGGTCTTGATCGACACACCGATGTACCTGGCCAGCTGCCCGATGGTGATCATCCGGCCATCCTTCCACTTGACCTTTCCCCAAGGGCAGGGTTGCACGATGGCGTCATGGAGAACGTGAACATGGATGTTGACCGGGAGACCCTGCGCGAGCTTGCCGACGCGGGTAATGAGCTTGCTTTGGATCGGCTGGCCGACCTCGCGGACGCAGCCGGCGACCTCGATGAGCTGAGCGAATTGCTGGACGAGGGTTCCATGCGCGCCGGATTCCTGCTCACCCGACGCGCGGTCTCGGCTGGTGACCCGCGCGAGCTGCAGCGGATCTCCGACGCTGGGTACGACGAGGCCAGCGACGAGCTGGACCGACTGCTGAAGGCAGCCCAGCGGCATCGTCCCTGAAGATCCGAAGCAGGGGTCGTGAGTGCTTGGCGCAGCTGGTGAGCGCCGGGAGCTCTGGCCAAGCCGTTGGGTGGGCGGTAGGTCCGGCGCTCCAATCCTTGGTGATCGGCCGGGGTCTGCGAACGGGTAGCGTCCACAGTCGGGCAATCGGTGAAGTCATGCTGCTCGGCTCTGGGCCGGCTGGACAAACTGTGTGGAGACGAGGGCCCCGCAGGCCGACGTCGGCCTGCGGGGCCCGCCGAAGCCGCTTGTGACCGCGAGCTTCTCGTTCGGGCAGTCCGGGACGACCCCGGGCGGACCGGGTGGGAGCATCTGTCCATGCTTTCCTGAATTCAGGAATGACTGTACCGTCATGGGGTGCTGACTGTTGCCTCCGACATCGAGGTGCTGGCCAGGTTCGGCCGCGCGCTCGCCGACCCGATTCGCTGCCGCATCCTGCTCGCTCTGCGCGACGCCCCCGCCTACCCCGCCGATCTCGCCGACGCGTTCGATATCTCCCGCACCCGGCTGTCGAACCACCTTGCGTGCCTGCGCGACTGTGGCCTCGTCGTCACCGTGCCCGATGGCCGCCGCACCCGCTACGAGCTGGCCGACGAACGTCTCGGCCACGCGCTCGACGCTCTGCGCACCGCCGTGGTGGCCGTCGAAACCGACCGTACCTGTGTGAACGCCGAGGAGATGGGCTGCTGCTGATGGCCGCGGACCTCTCCATACCTCTCGGGCCCAGCCCGGCTCGCCGCGACGCGCTCGCCAGGCGCATACGCCAGCTGGTCGCCGCGACGATCGTCTACAACGTCGTCGAGGCCGTTGTCGCCATCACCGCCGGCACCCTCGCCTCCTCCACCGCGCTCATCGGCTTCGGTCTGGATTCTGTTATCGAGGTCTCCTCTGCCGCCGCGGTGGCCTGGCAATTCTCCGCCAGCGATCACGCCGTACGGGAAGCCCGGGAGACGATCACACTGCGGATCATCGCCATCTCCTTCTTCGCCCTCGCCGCATATGTCGGCGTCGACGCCGTCCGTGCGCTGACCGGCACCGGCGAGGCGGACCGCTCCGTCCCCGGCATCGTCATCGCCGCCCTGTCCCTGATGGTGATGCCGTTCCTGTCCGCCGCGCAGCGCAGAGCCGGGCGCGAGCTCGGTTCCGCCAGCGCGGTCGCGGACTCCAAACAGACCCTGCTGTGCACCTACCTGTCCGCAGTGCTCCTCGTGGGCCTCGTCCTCAACGCCATCCTTGGCTGGTCCTGGGCCGACCCGATCGCCGCTCTCGCCATCGCCGTCATCGCAGCCAAGGAAGGCCGCGACGCCTGGCAGGGCAAAAGCTGCTGCGCACCCACCACGGCCACAGCGGTCCCTGTCCCCACTGCCGAAGGGGACGGGTGCGGCTGCCGTCCCGGCTGCACGTGCTGCACCTGACCGCTGGGCGTGGCACGCTCCCGGGAAGCGACTGGCATTCCCCTCCTTACGTACGCCCGCCGTTCGGGCTCACGATTCTCTGGGCGCGTCGGAACATGCCTGTTCTTTGCGACCTTTTCTGACCGTACTGAGGGCCTTCCCGCCCCCCGACCCACCAGTCGGGGGGGCGGGTCGTCCCTCCTCGTCCTCCCCGCGGGGAGCTGCGAAACGGAATGTCCGGGCCGCCGGCCACGGCCGGGGGTGGACCAACCGCGCCAAAGACTCACGCGGGGTGGCCGGCCCTGCGGCGGACTCGTCCTCATGGCCGCCGCCCCCGTGCCGTCACACCGGACCAGCCGGTCCCCTCGGTGGACGTTCGAGCGGGTGCGATATCCGTGCCCGAAGGCGCGCGACGCGCGGGAGTGCTCGTCCGGTGAGCTGCGGCAGTGAAGCATTGGGTGCATCTTGACGCTTTCCTGACGTGCCCGCCCCGATAGGGCATTTAGGCGTTGCTTACGCTGGCCGGGCCGTCCGCCCGGCGGTCGGAATCCCTCACCAAGCAGCAGCCCAGGAGCCCCTCCATGTCCACGACGAACGCCCCGCGCACCGGCCGAGTGCGCACGTGGATGCTGGAGGGGCTCTCCGACATGGGCAAAGGCAAACCGTCCCGGCCCGTGGCGTCATCCCCTGAGGCCGGCCACAAAGGGCAACGGTGGTGGCGGGTGATGTGCCTGACCGGTGTCGACTACTTCTCCACCCTTGGTTACCAGCCTGGCATCGCCGCGCTCGCGGCCGGACTGCTGTCTCCTGTCGCCACCGTCGTGCTGGTGATCGTCACCCTGGCCGGCGCGCTGCCCGTCTACCGGCGTGTGGCGGAAGAGAGCCCGCACGGCGAGGGCTCGATCGCGATGCTGTCACGCCTGCTGTCCTTCTGGAAGGGCAAGCTGTTCGTCCTCACCCTGCTCGGCTTCGCGGCCACCGACTTCCTGATCACCATCACGCTCTCAGCCGCGGACGCCTCCACTCACCTCGTGGAGAACCCGCATCTGGCCGAGGCCCTGCACGACAAGCAGGTCCTCATCACGATGATCCTCATCGCGCTGCTCGGAGCGGTGTTCCTCAAGGGCTTCCTGGAGGCGATCGGCGTCGCGGTCGTCCTCGTGGGCGTCTATCTGGCACTCAACGTGGTCGTTGTGGTCACCGGCCTGTGGCACGTGGCCACCGAGGGCCACGTCGTCACCGACTGGTCCACCGCCCTGACCGCCGAACACGGCAACGTCTTCGCCATGATCGGCGTCGCACTGATCGTCTTCCCCAAGCTCGCGCTCGGCCTGTCGGGATTCGAGACCGGCGTAGCCGTCATGCCGCACGTCGAGGGCGACCCGGGCGACTCCGAGGAGAAGCCCACGGGACGGATCCGGGGCACGAAGAAGCTGCTGACCACGGCCGCGCTGATCATGAGTGTCTTTTTGATCTGTACCAGCTTCATCACCACCGTCCTCATCCCCCACGAGGAGTTCGAGTCCGGCGGCGAGGCGAACGGCCGCGCGCTCGCTTACCTCGCCCACGAGTACCTCGGCAACGCCTTCGGCACGATCTACGACGTCTCAACCATCGCCATCCTGTGGTTCGCCGGCGCTTCTGCCATGGCCGGTCTGCTGAACCTGATGCCTCGCTACCTGCCCAAGTACGGTATGGCCCCGCACTGGGCGCGCGCCGTACGCCCGATGGTCATCGTCTTCACCCTGGTCGCCTTCCTGGTGACCTGGATCTTCGACGCGGACGTCGACGCGCAGGGTGGCGCGTACGCGACCGGTGTCCTCGTCCTGATCTGCTCCGCGGCCATCGCCGTGACCATCGCCGCCCGCAAGGCCGGCCAGCGCGGCTGGACCATCGGGTTCGGCGTCATCTCCGCCGTGTTCCTCTACACCACGGTCGTCAACGTCATTGAGCGCCCGGACGGGGTGAAGATCGGTGCCTGCTTCATCGTCGGCATCATCCTCATTTCCCTCCTCTCCCGTCTCGGCCGCGCTTTCGAGCTGCGCGTCACGCACATAGAGCTGGACGAGATGGCCGAACGATTCATCCAGGACATCTCCCGCCGAACCGCGCGGTTCATCGCCAACGAACCCGACAACCGTGACGTCGCCGAGTACCGCAACAAGATCGAGCAGATTCGCGCCGACAACGACCTCCCCACCGGCGAGGACTTCGTCTTCGTCGAGGTCACCGTCACCGACCCCTCCGAGTTCGAAGCCGGGTTGACCGTCCGCGGCGAAGTCCTCCACGATCGCTACCGCGTCCTCACGATCGAGTCGTCCTCGGTTCCGAACGCCCTCGCGGCCCTCCTCCTCCACGTCCGCGACACCACCGGCGCCCGCCCCCACATCTACTTCGAGTGGACCGAGGGCAACCCCTTTACCAACTTCCTCCGCTTCTTCCTCCTGGGCCAGGGCGAAGTCGCCCCGGTCACGCGGGAGGTGCTTCGCGAGGCGGAGGCGGACCGGAACCGCCGTCCCCGCGTCCACGTTGGCTGAGAGGCAGGCAGGGGGAAGAGATCGGCGCAGTAGCAAAGGCAGTCTTTCACCACCGAGCACTGGGCGCCGGATGAGTCAGCGGGTCAAAGCACACACCCTGCTCGACCCGCTTCTGGTGGCCTCACCCGGCGCCCCTCAAGCCCTGCCCCACGTCCTCCGGGGTGTCGGACCGGCGAACCGGGGCCCGGCACCCCTGATCCTCCTGACCGTGTGAACCTGGGTATGGCACAGCCCGCCCATTCGGCGGCCATCGCCCCGTCCTTCCCTTACGGGGCCGCCCACGCCGACGCCCTTGCGGCCAAGCCGCAGCAATAACCGAGAGCAGATGCCGGGTCCGACTGCATCCCTGCGGCATATCACCCCGCTTCGCACACGGTGGACGCCATCAACGTCGACACCACGCACCCGTGCCTCCGCAAGGACACGAGGGGCGCGCCTATGCCGGCGGCGGAGGGATACCGCGGAGGGGTGCCCCTCGTGGCGGGATCAAGCAGGTTGGCCGGTGGGGGCGGTGGGAAGCGAAAGGACCATCGTGAGTCCGCCGCCGGGAGTGTCCTCGGCGCTGAGCGTGGCGTGGATCACTTCGGTGAAGCCACGTGCGACCGCGAGGCCGAGTCCGACTCCGGCGCCTCGCGGGGCATCACCGAGACGCTGGAAGGGTTCGAACATCTGACCCTTCACTGCATCCGGGACGCCTGGACCACAGTCGACGACGCGCAGTTCCACCCGGTCGCGCAGACTGCTGGCGGAGATGAGGACGGGTCTGCCCTCCGGGTTGTACTTGACGGCGTTCTCGACGATGTTGGCCACGACGCGTTCCAGCAGGCCGCGATCTACGGCGACCATCGGCAAGGTCTCCGGAATGTCCAGTTCGACGCTGCCCTCGGGAACCCCGCCCAGTGCCATCGGGACGACTTCGTCCAGATCTGTTTCCCGGATCAGCGGTACGACGGTGCCTGTGTTGAGGCGGGACATGTCCAGCAGGTTGCCTATCAGTGCGGCCAGCCGGTCGGCGCCCTCCTCGATTCCTTCGAGCAGGGCGTCACGGTCGGTCTCGGACCAATCGACGTCGTCGGCACGCAGGGAGGTGACGGATGCCTTGATGCCGGCCAGTGGGGTCCGGAGATCGTGGCTGACGGCGGCGAGCAGCGCGGTGCGGAAGCGGTCGCTTTCGGCGAGTTTGCGCGCCTCCTCGGCCTGGCCGACCAGACGTTGCCGGTCCAGTGCCACGACCGCCTGGGCGGCGAATGCGCCGAGGACCCGTCGGTCCTCGGCCGGCAGTGCCCGGCCGGTAAGGACGAGGGCCAGATTTTCCCCGACAGGTATGTCGACGTCGGCATCTTCAGGACGGCCGACCGGGTGGACACCGACAGCCGCCGCACAGGACCAGGGATCGACGTCGCTCGCCCGCTCCAGGAGTGCGACGGACTCCATGGCGAAGGTCTCACGGAGCCGTTTCAGCAGTGCGTCCAGGGAATTCTCGCCCCGCAGGATGCTGCCGGCCAGGAAGGAGAGGATTTCCGACTCCGCGCGTAGGCGCGCCGCCTGGTGGGTACGGCGAGCCGCCAGGTCGACGACCGAGGCGACGGACACGGCCACACCGATGAAGATCACGATGGCGACGATGTTCTTGGGGTCGGAGATCGTCAGCTGGTGCAGCGGCGGTGTGAAGAAGTAGTTCAGCAGCAGAGAGCCGAACGCCGCTGAAGCGAGGGCCGGCAGCATGCCGCCCAGCAGGGCAGCGGTGACGGTGGCGGTGAGGAACAGCAGCATGTCGTTGGCGAGCCCGAGGTCGGGGACGACGCTGCTGAGGAGCAGGGTGAGGAGGGCGGGCCCGGCGACCCCGGCCAGCCATCCCCAGATGATCCGGGCCCGTCCCAGCCGTGCGCTGCGGGCGATCGGCAGGCCGCGCCCTTTGGCTGCCGCGTCGTGGGTGACGATGTGGACGTCCAGGTCCGGACCGGATTCCCGGGCGACGGTGCCGCTGACGCCGGGTCCGAGTACGTACTGCCAGGCTTTGCGGCGGCTGACGCCGAGGACGATCTGGGTGGCGTTGATCCCTCGGGCGAATTCGAGGAGGGCCGAGGGTACGTCGTCGCCGATGACGTGGTGGAAGGTGCCGCCGAGGTCCTCGACGAGGGTGCGCTGGAGGGCCAGCTCCTTGGGTGACACGGCCTTGAGCCCGTCGCTCGCGGCGATGTAGACGGCCAGGACCTCACCGCCGGCGCCCTTCTCCGCGAGACGGGTGGCGCGGCGGATGAGAGTGCGTCCTTCGGGTCCGCCGGTCAGCCCGACGACGATGCGTTCGCGGGCCTGCCAGGTGGTGCGTATGTCGTGCTCGCCCCGGTACTGCTGAAGGTATTCGTCGACCCGGTCCGCCACCCAGAGAAGGGCCAGTTCGCGCAGGGCGGTGAGGTTGCCGGGGCGGAAGTAGTTGGACAGGGCGGCATCCATCTTGTCCGGCTTGTAGATGTTGCCGTGCGCCATCCGGCGGCGCAGTGCCTGGGGCGACATGTCGACCAGCTCGATCTGGTCGGCCCGGCGGACCACCTCGTCCGGGACGGTCTCGCGCTGCCGCACGCCGGTGATGGACTCCACGACGTCGCCCAGCGACTCCAGGTGCTGGATGTTGACCGTCGATACGACGTCGATCCCTGCCTTGAGGAGCTCCTCGATGTCCTGCCAGCGCTTGGCGTTGCGGGAGCCGGGCACGTTGGTGTGGGCCAGCTCGTCCACCAGGGCCACTGCCGGGGCCCGTTGCAGCACGGCGTCGACGTCCATCTCGGTGAACGCCGTGTCCCGGTAGTCCACTTCCGTGCGTGGCACGAGCTCCAGCCCGTGCAGCATCACCTCGGTGCGGGGTCGGTTGTGGTGCTCCACGAACCCGATGACGACATCGGTGCCCCGCTCGACCCTCCGGTGTGCCTCGGAGAGCATCGCGTACGTCTTGCCGACGCCCGGCGCCGCGCCGAGGTAGATCCGAAGCTTTCCGCGTCCCATAGTGACTTCTCGTTCTTCCGTGGTGGAGGCGGTATCAGGGTTCGAAGCGGTAGCCCATGCCCGGCTCGGTGATCAGGTACCGGGGATGGGCGGGATCAGCTTCGAGTTTGCGCCGCAGTTGGGCCATGTAGACCCGCAGGTAGTTGGTGTTCTCCGCGTGGGTGGGACCCCATACCTCCCGCAGGAGCGCGCGCTGGGACACCAGGTGGCCGGGGTTGCTGACGAGTATTTCGAGCAGATGCCACTCGGTCGGGGTCAGGCGGACGGTTTCGGCTTCGCGCCGCACCTTCTTCGCCACCAGGTCGATGGTGAACGTGTCCGTCGTGACGACGAGCGGTACTGCGGTCTCAGCGGTCGGCTGCTGTCGCCGGGTGGCCGCCCGCAGTCGGGCCAGCAACTCGTCCATGCTGAACGGCTTGGTCACGTAGTCGTCCGCACCGGCGTCCAGGGCCCGTACTTTGTCCTCGGACAGGTGGCGCGCGGACAGGACCAGGATCGGCACGAGGCTCCAGCCCCGGATCGCCTTGATCAGTTCGACGCCGTCCATGTCCGGCAGACCGAGATCCAGCAGAATGGCGTCCGGCCGGTGGGCTGCGGCGAGCCGCAGGGCCGAACCACCGTCTGAGGCTTCCTCGACTTCGAAGGCACGCGCCTGAAGGTTGATTTTGAGGGCGCGCACAAGCTGCGCATCGTCTTCCACCACGAGCACCCGGGGCATGGGCAGTGCACTCATTCCTTGGTTGTGGGCGGCTAAGGAACCGGTGGGATGCGGAGCCTCTGCACCCCACCGGTTTCCGGTCCCTCGCCTCAGGTCCATCAGCCCTGGATCAGATCCCTGAGCGCGGTGTTCAGCTCGAGGACGTTCACCCGGGGCTCGCCCATGAAGCCCAGGAGCCGTCCCGTCGTGTGATCGGCGACGAGGCCCTCGATCTCCTTGACGGGAAGGTCGTTCTTCTCCGCGACCCGGTGGACCTGGAGCTTCGCGTATGCGGGGGAAATGTCCGGGTCCAGGCCGGAGCCGGAGGAGGTGACTGCGTCTGCCGGTACGTCAGCCGGCTTCACCTTGTGGGAGGTTGTGGAGTTGTCCTTGACCACGGCCGCCTTGGCGTCCGTCACCCACTGGATCAGTTCCTCGTTGTCGCCGGAGCGGTTGGTGGCGCCGGAGAGGATCAGGGAGTACTGGGTGTTGACGCTGTTGCTGCCGAGACCGTTGGAGGGTCGCGGCTGGAACCACTTCAGGTCCGGTCGCACCGCCTCCTCGGCGTCGTCGGGATTCTGCTTCGGCAGGTTGTACGTCTGGCCGATGAGGGAGGAGCCGACCACTGTGCCGTCCCTGTCCTTGATCTCGGAGCCGTTCGCCTGGTCGCTGAACATGGCCTGCGCGACGCCGGTGACGGCGAGCGGGTAGATGACCCCGCACACCAGGGTGAGGACGAGCAGGGCCCTCAGCCCGGCTCCGAACAGGCGCACGGTGTTGCTGACGGAGGTGTTGGTCATGGCGGATCAGCCGATTCCGGGGATGAGGGAGATGAGCAGGTCGATGATCTTGATGCCGATGAACGGGGCGATCAGGCCGCCGAGTCCGTAGATTCCGAGGTTGCGGCGCAGCATCCGGTCAGCACTGGCGGGTCGGTAGCGCACTCCCTTGAGGGCCAGCGGTACCAGGGCGACGATGATCAGTGCGTTGAAGATGACGGCGGACAGGATCGCCGACTCGGGTGAGGTGAGCCCCATGATGTTGAGCTTGTCCAGCGACGGGTACGCCACGGCGAACATGGCGGGGATGATCGCGAAGTACTTCGCGACGTCGTTGGCTATGGAGAACGTGGTGAGGGCGCCGCGGGTGATGAGGAGCTGTTTGCCGATTTCGACGATCTCGATGAGCTTGGTGGGGTTGGAGTCGAGGTCCACCATGTTCCCGGCCTCCTTGGCGGCCGAAGTACCGGTGTTCATCGCGACACCGACGTCCGCCTGGGCGAGGGCCGGGGCGTCGTTGGTGCCGTCA
Organism: Streptomyces sp. NPDC058620; assembly: GCF_042717135.1. Taxonomy (NCBI): domain Bacteria; kingdom Bacillati; phylum Actinomycetota; class Actinomycetes; order Kitasatosporales; family Streptomycetaceae; genus Streptomyces; species Streptomyces sp. NPDC058620. The sequence continues at coordinate 30,624 of NZ_JBHXQO010000033.1, read as the reverse complement.
CCGGTCATGGCGACGAGCTTGCCCCCGGCCTGCTCCCGCTTGATGAGGGCCATCTTGTCCTCGGGCGTCGCCTCGGCCAGGAAGTCGTCGACCCCCGCCTCTTCGGCGATCGCCTTCGCGGTCAGCGGGTTGTCCCCGGTAATCATGACCGTACGGATGCCCATCCGGCGCAGCTCGTCGAACCGTTCCCGCATGCCCTCCTTCACCACGTCCTTGAGGTGGATGACCCCGAGGACCCGCGGACCGCGAGCGTCTTCCACAGCCACCAGCAGCGGCGTGCCACCAGCCTGGGAAATCCGGTCCGTGAGTGCTTGTGCGTCCTCGGCGACAACCCCGCCCCGCTCCTTCACCCACGCGACGACGGAACCGGTCGCGCCCTTGCGGACCTTGCGCCCGTCCAGGTCGACGCCCGACATCCGGGTCTGCGCGGTGAAGACGACCCATTCAGCGCCAGTCAGCTCGCCCTGGTCCCGTTCCCGCAGCCCGTACTTCTCCTTGGCCAGGACGACGATCGACCGGCCTTCGGGAGTCTCGTCGGCGAGCGAGGACAGCTGCGCGGCATCCGCGAGTTCGCCCTCCGCCACGCCTTCGACCGCCAGGAATTCGGCTGCCTGCCGGTTGCCCAGGGTGATGGTTCCGGTCTTGTCGAGGAGCAGGGTGGACACGTCCCCCGCCGCTTCCACCGCACGCCCCGACATGGCCAGGACGTTGCGCTGGACGAGCCGGTCCATACCTGCGATGCCGATGGCGGAGAGCAGCGCACCAATGGTGGTCGGGATCAGGCAGACCAGAAGCGCGGCGAGCACGATCATGGAGGTCTGCTCGTCGGCGCCCGCGTAGACGGCGAACGGCTTCAAGGTGACCACGGCCAGCAGGAAGACGATGGTGAGGGACGCCAGGAGGATGTTCAGGGCGATCTCGTTGGGTGTCTTCTGCCGGGCCGCGCCCTCCACCAGGCTGATCATCCGGTCGATGAATGTCTCGCCCGGCTTCGTCGTGATCTTGATGACGATGCGGTCGGACAGCACCTTCGTACCGCCGGTCACTGCGCTGCGGTCCCCGCCGGACTCGCGGATGACCGGAGCTGATTCTCCGGTGATCGCGGATTCGTCGACGGAGGCGACGCCTTCCACGACATCGCCATCGCCGGGAATGGTGTCGCCGGCCTCGCAGACCACCAGGTCCCCGATGCGCAGCTCCGTCCCGGCGACCCGCTCCTCGCTCGGACCGATGACACGGCGGGCGATGGTTCCGGTCTTGGCCTTGCGCAAGGTGTCGGCCTGGGCCTTGCCCCGGCCCTCGGCCACCGCTTCCGCGAGGTTCGCGAAGACGGTGGTCAGCCAGAGCCAGCCGGCGATGGCCCAGCCGAACCAGTCGGTCGGATCCAGCGCCGCGAGCACGGTGGTGACCACCGAGCCGACCAGGACGACGAACATGACCGGCGACTTGATCATCTCGCGCGGATCGAGCTTGCGCACCGCGTCCGGGAAGGACTTCAGCAACTGCGCCGGATCGAACAGGCCGCTGCCGACGCGGCCGGTGACCGCGTGATTGCCGGAGGGCGGCAGGTCTCCGTGCGGAGCGTGAGTGGGGGAGACGGTGCTCATGAGGCGAGCCCTTCCGCGAGCGGACCCAGCGCAAGGGCGGGGAAGTAGGTCAGACCGGTGATGATCAGGATGGTGCCGACGAGCAGACCCGCGTAGAGGGGCTTGTCGGTGCGCAGTGTGCCCGCGGTCACGGGTACCGGCTTCTGCTCGGCGAGCGACCCGGCGAGCGCCAGGACGAAGACGATCGGGAGGAACCGGCCGAGCAGCATCGCGATGCCGATGGTGGTGTTGAACCACTGGGTGTCCGCGTTGAGCCCTGCGAAGGCGGAGCCGTTGTTGTTGGCCCCGGAGGTATAGGCGTAAAGGATCTCCGAGAAGCCGTGCGCCCCACTGTTGGTCATCGAGTTGCCCGGGGTGGGCAGCGCCATCGCCACAGCGGTGAAACCGAGCACGAGTGCCGGGGTGATCAGGATGTAGCACGCGGCGAGCTTGATCTGGCGGGTGCCGATCTTCTTGCCCAGGTACTCCGGGGTGCGCCCGACCATGAGCCCGGCGAGGAACACCGCGATGATCGCCATGACCAGCATGCCGTACAGGCCGGATCCGACACCGCCGGGCGCGATCTCGCCCAGCTGCATGCCCAGCATCGTGATGCCGCCGCCGAAGCCGGTGTAGGAGGAGTGGAAGGAGTTGACCGCACCGGTCGAGGTCAGCGTGGTGGCAACCGCGAAGATCGAGGAGCCGGCGATCCCGAAGCGGGTCTCCTTGCCCTCCATCGCCCCGCCCGCGATCTCGAACGCAGGTCCGTGGTGGGCGAACTCGGTCCACATCATCAGCGCGGTGAAGCCGAGCCAGATGGTGGCCATCGTGCCGAGGAGTGCGTACCCCTGCCTGAGCGAGCCGACCATGCGGCCGAAGGTGCGGGTCAGCGCGAACGGGATCAGCAGGATGAGGAAGATCTCGAACAGGTTGGAGAGCGGATTGGGGTTCTCGAAGGGGTGGGCGGAGTTGGCGTTGAAGTAGCCGCCGCCGTTGGTGCCCAGCTCCTTGATGACCTCCTGGGAGGCGACTGCGCCCCCGTTCCACTCCTGCGTGCCGCCCACGAACTGGCCGACTTCATGGATGCCGGAGAAGTTCTGGATGGCGCCGCAGGCGACCAGGACGAGCGCACCGATCACAGAGATCGGCACCAGGATGCGGACAGTGCCGCGCACCAGGTCGGCCCAGAAGTTGCCCAGCTCACCGGTACGCACCCGTGCGAAGCCCCGCACGAGCGCCACCGCGACGGCCATGCCGACCGCGGCGGAGAGGAAGTTCTGCACCGCGAGGCCGCCGGTCTGCACGACGTGGCCCATGGCCTGCTCGCCGTAGTACGACTGCCAGTTGGTGTTGGCGACGAACGACGCGGCCGTGTTGAACGCCTGGTCCGGGTCGATGGAGGCGAAGCCGAGCGAGCCGGGCAGCGAGCCCTGTACCCGTTGCATGAGGTACAGGAAGAGAACACTCACCGCCGAGAAGGCGAGCACGCCCCGTAGGTAGGCCGGCCACCTCATCTCGGCGGCCGGGCTGGCACCGATGGCCTTGTATATCCACTTCTCCGGTCTGTAGTGCTTCTCGGAGGAGTAGACCCTGGCCATGTAGTCGCCCAACGGACGGTACGCGAGCGAGAGGGCGGCGATCAGGGCAAGCAGCTGGAGCACACCAGCGGTCTGGGAACTCATAGCGGCGCTCAGAACCTCTCCGGGTAGAGGAGGGCGAGCACGAGGTAGCCCAGCAGGGAGACGGCCACGACGAGGCCGACGATGTTCTCGGCGGTCACAGCTTGGTCACCCCCCGGGCGATAAGAGCCACCAGCGCGAAGACCGCGACCGTGGTGACGACGAAGGCCAGGTCGGCCATCGTGAGCTCCTGATTGAAGTGAGGAATGGAATCGGCCGTGCGGCCAAGATGAGCAAACCCCGGCCCGAGCCCGGTGGAGAGCCACCTTGACGTGGTCCTTACGGCAATTGAGGGCCCTTTGACGCCGGTCTGACGCGTCCACCGCCACCGGCCACGAAGCGTTTCCTGCCGCATACGGATGGTTACGTGATCGTGTCCCGGGGCGGAGCCGGCCCACGAGTTGTGGAGAGCCGTCGCGTCAGGTGGTCCGTGATGCGCCCACGGACCACCTACCGCCGGTCCACGTAGAACTTGTCCGGCTTGGCCCAGGCTGCCACCAGGTAGCCGCCCAGGCAGAGGGCGACGATCAGCCCCACCACGTTCTCCACGGTCATCGGTTTCGTTCCTCTCGGGCGAGTCGGGCCGAAGGGGCCCACCGCGCATGGTCGTCCACCGCCATTCCCGCCGGCCGCGGCCTGGCGGACTCCTGGCACGCCTCATACGCGACCCGTTCGGCCGCGTACAGAAGGCGTGAAAAGAGCCGGGGCGAGCGTACGGATCACGCCAAGAGCGTCCTCGGCACCCCGGAACAGCCCGACGCTGTCCTCACCCGCCCACTCGGAGGAATGATCCGCATGTCCCTGCACCCGAGAGAACCGCTCACGACCGGTCAGCCAGCGCTTCTCCCCACGGATGAGCCACCTGATACCCGCCCCGGGGAACCAGGGGAGCGCTATAAGCTGACGGCGCTGCAAGGTCTGGCTGCTCTATCGCTGGATGCGATGGCGTCGGTTGCCTACGGCCCGGAGTCGATAGTGCTCGTGCTCGCCGCGGCCGGCGCGTACGGCCTGGGTTTCACGCTTCCCGTCACTCTGGCGATCGCGGTCCTGCTGGCGGTCCTCGTCGCTTCCTACCGGCAGGTGATCGCCGCTTTCCCCGACGGCGGCGGCTCCTACGCCGTCGCCAAACGACACCTGGGCCGACGAACCAGCCTCGTGGCGGCCGCCTCACTGATCCTCGACTACGTCCTGAACGTGGCGGTCTCCGTGACGGCCGGTGTAGCCGCCCTGACGTCAGCGTTCCCGGGCCTGTACGAGGAACGGGCCTGGATCTGCCTCGGCGTCCTGTCCTTGGTCACGGCGGTGAACCTGCGCGGCGTGGTGAACTCCGCCAAAGCGTTCCTTGTGCCCACCGCCGTCTTCATCGGCTCGATTCTCGTGATGATCACGGTCGGCCTGTTCCGTTACGGGCCCGTCAGCACGGCATCCGCCACCGGCCACGCCTCGGCGCTCGGGGAGGGCGCCACCACGGTCGGCGCCCTGCTGCTGCTCAAAGCGTTCGCAGCCGGCTGCTCGGCACTGACGGGAGTGGAGGCTGTTGCCAACGCGGTGCCGTCCTTCCGGGCTCCAGCCGCACGCCGGGCCCAGCGCACCGAGATAGCGCTCGGCGTTCTGCTCGGGGTGATGCTGATCGGGCTCTCCGTACTGATAGGCCGTTTCCACCTCCAGCCGGTCGAGGGTGTCACGGTGCTGGCCCAGCTCGCCGACGCCTCCTTCGGGCACAACGCCGCCTTCTACGTGGTCCAATTCGCCACCATGGTGCTGCTCGCGCTCGCTGCGAACACATCGTTCGGAGGTCTGCCCGTGCTGATGAGCCTGCTGGCCCGCGACAACTACCTGCCGCACTTCTTCGCCCTCAAGGGCGACCGTCAGGTGCACCGGCACGGTGTGGTGTGGCTGGCCGTGGTCTCCGGCGTTCTGCTCGTGTTCTCCGGCGGCGACACGAACACCCTCGTACCGCTCTTCGCCATCGGAGTCTTCGTGGGCTTCACCATCTGCCAGGTCGGCATGGTGCGCCACTGGAACGAGCTGAAGCCCAGCGGCTGGCAGAGCAAGGCGGCTCTCAACGGCCTCGGGGCGCTGCTCACCGGTGTCTCCGCCGCCGTGGTCACCGCCACCAAGTTCACCGAGGGCGCCTGGCTGATCATCCTCGCCCTTCCCCTCCTCGTCGTCGCCTTCGACAGGATTCACCGCGCCTATGCCCAGATCGGCGCTCGCCTGGAACTCGGGCGGGTCCCACCGGCGCCGCACCGGTCTCCGTCGCTGGTGGTGGTCCCCGTGTCCGGTCTGTCGAAGCTCACTTGCCGGGCGCTGGCCGCTGCCCGGTCCCTCGGGGACGACGTCGTCGCGGTCACTGTCACCCACCCGGGGCCTGACGACCGGCAGGCCGCGGAAGCTCTGCGGCGCGATTGGGAACTGTGGAAGCCCGGCGTCGAACTCGTCGAAGTCCACTCGGAGCGACGTGCGCTGGGCCGCCCGCTTTCTCAGTACGTGAGAAAGCTCGCCGCGACTCACCCGGGCGCCCAGGTCACCGTGCTCATCCCCGAGACGGAACCGGCCCACGTGTGGCAGCGGCTGCTGCAGAACCAGCGCGGCTCCATCGTCGCCCACGCAGTGCGCCGGGACACCGACGCGGTGATCTGCCGACTTCGTTTCCGCATCACCGCCGACTCGCACTGAAACGTCCTCGGCGGCACCCTGGCCGAGCTTGCGCAATCGCAGGAAGAACGCCAGCTCCACGCGCAAGGCAACGCCATGGTATGACGGAGACTCCCCCTTCCGCCACAGGCGGCTCACGCCCCGCTGAACGACGGGGCCGCTACAAGCCCTGCCCTCTACCTGCCATTTGCCGGCATCAACGCGTCAGTTCTCGTCGCCTGCACCCCTTCTCAACTTCGAACGACTTCCGTCAAAGGGCCATCAGAGCCGCGTACAGGCCCTTCAGATGTACGACCCTGCGTCATTGCATCACTGTTGTGACAGCGGCCGGTCTGCCAGCCACCAACCCCGATCGCCGCTGCCCTCGGAGCTGCATCCAACCATCCCTGACGCCAACTGCGTTGCACCCTGCTATCGACCGGGGCCACTCCATCCGGCAGTGGCCCCCAGGCCGCCGGCGCTGTCTCCCCGGCCGATGGTTTCCCCCGCGGGGGCGGGCTTCCTCCCTGGACCGCCCACGCCCTTCCGCCTCCCGCCTCAGAGGAGATTCGCCCGTGATCGAACTCAAGCCATCGTGCATTCCGCCCCCTTGCTCACTCGTCCCCTGTCGGGACCTTCGGCGTCTCCGCTTTGGTCGAACACGCTCTCGTCGCGGGGACCGGTCGCTGGTGGGCCGACCGGCCCCTCGAGCCACGGGTGATGGCGGTCGAGTGCGGCGGTCGCGTTCTGCTCCGGGGGACCCGCAGGCGCTACACCCGAGCGATCTCGACAGTTTTCCCACCCCCTGTCTCGGCGCACCCGTGAACTTCCTCCCGTCGCTGAGAGCGTCCTTCCCGCAAATGGCCCTCGCGCATGAGCATGGTCTACGTCTACGGAGCACCCGCCCCCCCGTGCACCGGCCGCGCGGTGTCGTCGCGCGTCGGCTTACGCCGGCAGACGTGGCGGTGCTGGCAGACCTCCCCGCGGAAGCTCCTGGATCCGTGCGACCTGGGGAGGCCCGGGTGGACTTGCCGCCTCGGGCACGGTCTGGGGTGCTGCTCGCCGCGGAAGGCTACTCGGGCTGGCCTGCACACATCCTCGGCAGCCGCTACAGGAACTCGCAGTCGTAACCGAACCCGGACTCCGTGGCGAGCACCTGACGCTGGCCTGCGTTGCCGCACTGTGCAGGGACATCACCGGCCGAGAGTGAACGCCGAGCTGGTCCTGCCGCCGTGAGGACAGGACGGTGCGCCTCCTCGCGTGGCAAGCCGGTTTCCGAGTGGCACGAGAATGCACCCACTACGCCACCGGACGGATCGTCATTGAAGACGCGATAGCACGCGCTCCCCTGCGGGCATGAAGAACCGGGCTGCGACGCCGGTCCAGCCATCGGAACCGGTGGCTGGGCCGTACCCGTGCGGCAGGAGCTTTGACGACGGCCACCCCTGCTCCACGTCGCGCCTGTGCGTGGTGGAAGACTTGACCGGCCCTGGCCAGCAGCAGCCATACACCGAGTCGGCACATGAGGGTCGACCTGGTGGTGTCGCCTGCACCTGGCTAGGCTTGACGACTTCTCCACGCTCGGCAACCAGCTCGGCATCGCAGCTTCGCTCACGACCGGACTGACCGACCAGCGCTGGCACATCTACCTCGAGCCCCTGACCAACTTTTCCGCTTCTTCCTCTGCGGCCAGGGCGAGTGGCTCCCCTCACCACCGAGGTTATGCACGAGGTGGAACCCAACCACGCACGGCGCCCCCACGTCCACGCGGGCTGACGCAGACCTCGGACTCCACGCCGAAGGGACTCGGGCTCCGGTGGCAAGCCCTCTGCAGCTCAGGGGGCTGCGCGGATCCTGGCGATCAAGCGCCGATATCGCGCCGGCGGAAGTCTTCCTGGGTCTCGCGTCGCACCAACAGGCGCGCCGAGCCGTCGTGCACCGCTACGACTGGGGGCCGGCCGACCAGGTTGTAGGCGGAAGCCATGGACAGCTGGTAGGCGCCGGACACTGGCACGGCGAGCAGATCGCCGGGGTGGACATCGCCGGGCAGCAGGACATCAGCCGCGAGGATGTCACCCGCCTCGCAGTGCCGGCCTACGACTGTGGCCGTAACCGGCTCGGCCGTCGCGAAGCGGCCGATCAGGCGCGGTGCGTAGCGTGCTCCGTACAGTGCGGGCCTGGGGTTGTCGCTCATACCGCCGTCGACGGCCACGAACATCGTCGACCCGGTGTGCTTGACGGCGAGTACGCGGTACAGCGCCACTCCGGCCGGGGCCGCGATCGCCCGGCCGGGTTCGATGGCGAGTCTCGGCACGGGCAGCCCCGCTGCCGTGCAGCTCGCGGAGAGTTCCCCGCCCAGGCGGCGTGCGAGTGCGGTCAGGTCCAGCGCGGTTTCCCCCGGCCGGTACGCCACGCCGTGCCCGCCGCCCATGTCGAGTTCGGGGAACGTGACGCCATGGCTCTCCTTGATCCGGGCCATCAGCCCGACCATCCGGCGCACGGCCACCAGGTAGGGCTTGACGTCGGTGATCTGGGAGCCTATGTGGCAGTGCAGGCCGCTCAGTTCGAGCTGCGGCTGGCCGAGGACCCGGGCGATGGCGTGTTGGGCGGACCCGTCGGTGAGGGACAGGCCGAACTTCTGCCCGTCCGTGCCGGTACGGATCTTCTCGTGCCCGCCGGCGGAGACCCCCGGCACCACCCGCACCATAACTTTCTGTCGACCGCCGGAGCCGACCAGTGCGGCGATGCGAGCGATCTCCGAGGGGCTGTCGACGACGATCCGCCCGACCCCGAGCCGCAGCGCGGTCTCGATGTCCCGCGGGCTCTTCGCGTTTCCGTGCAGCACCATCCGCGCCGCCGGAAACCCGGCCATGACGGCGAGTTCGAGTTCACCGGCGGAGCACACGTCCAGCCCCAGGCCCTCCTCATCCACCCACCGAACCATCGCCCGGGACAAGAACGCCTTGGCCGCGTACAGCACATCGGCGTCGGGGAAGGCGGCCCGGTACGTCCGGCACCGCGCCCGCACCTCGTCCTCGTCCAGCACATAGGCAGGGGTGTCGAACCGGTCGGCAACGTCGGCGAGCGAGACCCCGCCGACACTCAGGTGCCCGTCCGGGAGGCGGGCAGTGGAGGCTGGCCAGACGGACAGATCATCCAGTCCGGTCGGAGGCTCGGTGAGAACGGGAGCGGACATGTCTGCATCTCCTCGGGAGGCGGGTATCGAAGCGTGGGTCACAGAGCGCGGAGAGGTTCTTCGGCTGCGTGTACCGGCTGCGCAGCGACAGCAGGAGCAGAAAGCACGGGGTCGAGGACGAGCCGGCCGACGCCGAGAGGAGCCGCGAGAGAGCGAAGCGCAGGCTCGGCGAGCCTGATGGAGGACTGACCGGCCCCGAGGGTCGCGGTCAGCAGGTCCTGGCGGGTGAAGCCGACGGCGGTCCGCTCCCCCAGGGGAGTACGGAACATCCGCAGCGTGGGTCCCGCTGCTCCAGGCCGGACGGGCACGTACAACAGCCCGGCCGGGAGCTGTTCTTCGGGGTCGGGGTCGTCGTCGTACTGGAAGAGGCACATAGATCTTCTCCGAAGAAATTTGCGTAAGGCCGTTGCCCGGCGCGTCACGTCGAAGCTATGTCCGCCCCCGCCCGCAGCGCCCTACCACCTGACGCAACTTTGACGGCTGCCAACCGGTTCATACGGATCACTGACGCCCGGAGCCCTCGGACCGCCGTTCAATGGAAGCCCGGAACAGGACGCCCAGGAGGACATACGGTGCGGCGGAGAATTGTCGTCGGTGTGAGCGGTTCCTTGGGGAGCCTCGCGGCCCTGCACCGGGCCACCGCCGAGGCCCAGGAGCGCAATGCGGAGCTGTGCGCGGTCCTGGCGTGGCAACTGCCGGGCGGAGGGCTGGGCAGCCGTGCCACTTACGGCACCGCTGTCCTGAAGGAGTGCCGGGAAGCGGCGGTCGAAAACCTGTGCACGGTTCTGGACACAGCGTTCGTCGCCGGAAGGCCGGGAGACACACTGATCGGACTGACCGTGCGCGGCCATACCGGGGCGGTACTCGTCGATGCCGTTCGGTCCGACGACGACCTCTTGGTCGTCGGCACGGGCACGCGCGGCAGGTGGCTCCCTGGGCTGCGGGCGTCGGTGGCCCGGCATTGCCTGGCACATGCACCGTGCCCCGTGCTCGCGGCATCGTTTGCCGCGCTGTGCGGGGTCAGCCCGTCGAGCGTTCCTCGGGCGCGAGGCAGTACCGTCGCCTCAACCGCGGCGGCGACCGTCAGGCAAATGCCGCGCTCCACCGGATCGTGCTCACTCGCCTGCGGGTCGACCCGCGCACTCAGGACTACCACAAGCGCCGGATCAAGGAGGACAAGACCCGACGCGAAATCGTCCGGTGCCTCAAACGCTACGCGGCCCGCGAGGTCTTCCACCTCGTCGGACAGGTACAGCCAGGCCCTCGCTCATAGGGCCGGTGTTGTGAGGGGTGGTGGGCCCTCGTCGGATTGTGCCGACGGGGGGCTCTAGGGTTGGCGGCGGGCCGTGGGGAGCTCCGGTCTCTGGGTCGTCCAGGTCGCTCCTGCTGCGGGGCTTGTGCGGATGGGGAGGACGCTCGGGGCCACGACGGTGCCGTCGTCGTGGAACGAGACCGGCCCGTTCCATCTGCCGGTTGCAGGGGTGTTGTGCGGGGCCGAACGGCTCTGGAAGGCGGTACTCCTCCACCCGGCCTTCTTGATTAGTTCGTGAATGTGCTCGGACATGCCGGAGAATGCCTCGATGCGTACGGACCTGTCGTCGCTGGGTAGCTTCGAGGGCCGTCGTGCAGGTACTCCGTAGCCATGGGCTACGGACCGGCGATGTGTCCCCACCCCCCCCTCAACTTCGCGCACCGGTCCCAGGCACTCTCGTGATTGGCGCAGATGCCTAGGAATTCCGCCAGTTGACGAAGTATGTCCCCCCTTCCAGGGGCCATGCCGATCTTCCCCTGCCGGAACGCCGCATCGCCCAGGATCTTGAGGAGGAACTCGGCCTTTCCGAGGTGGTGCAGCTGCAACTTGGGGTGCGTGTGCCTCCCGCATATCAGGACGGGCCAGCGATCCGGGGTCGTCGTCGGTGGTCACCCAGCAGTAGATTTCCGCGCCGACGTTACACCTCACGCCACGATGGTTTCGGGGTCGACGTCGAAGTCGGCTTCGTCGCGGCACATCTCCCAGGTCTCCCGAGCGGTCTCCGCCTTGTCCAGCAGACCCGGCTCTTCTCTGTACGGATACCCGTCGGCCCGACCCGCAGTGCAGGCAGGCCGTTCGGGCCGGCCCTCCGAGCCCTCGCCAGCTGCCCCAATCCCAACGACCAGGGATCATGCGTGTTTTGGATCAGTGTCACGCAATCCGAGACCCGTGATGGGCCGCCGGAGAATCCGACGGCCCATCACGAGAGATCGAGGTCAGCCCTCGGGGAAGAGTTCGCCGCACGCAGCAACAGTCACCGCGGCGTCAGACCACTGCCTGACGTACGGGATCAAACGGATCCCAACCGGACTTCCATAGTTCTTCGGCTCCCTGGGCGTGGATGAAATTCCTCTCCGAGGCATAGATGGGGTAAGCGCCGACGATCTCCACAAGATCCACGGGGTGCGCGTCGGAGGTTGCGAGATCGATCCGGTCCGCGAGGGCGAGCTCCGACGGAGGGGTCCCCAGGAGCAGGCTACTCAATCCCGATGCTGGAACATACGGCTTCATGTAGCCGATCACCATTTCCGGGTCGAAGGGACACATCCCCCGTAGGGCGGCCACCGTGACGGCAGGAATTCTTGCCCATGCGGGATCGCTCGAACGCATCGTGATGCAGAGTTCGCGCGCATGCGGCACGGAGCCTGCCTGCCGCCCCAGGGACAGGCCGTAGGTGAACCCGGACACCCAGCCCGGTTCCGGAGCGTTCGCATAGACGAGCGCGAGAACCGGACCGTCGTCAGGCACGCGAGGCGGGACTTCCTGGATGTCCGGCTCGGCACCGATCATTGAATTCAGGCGGCTCACAAATCGAGTGAACCGGTCGGAAGTGTCGGGATGAACCACCCGATCCTCACCTTCGGTCTTTCAGTCGGGTTCGGGGGGTGCCCCTTTCGCAGGGACACCCCCCGAAGAGCGTTACCGGCCGTGCCTCGAACCGGCAGACGGGAAGAAGTGCCCGTCGGCAGCATCCCGCCACTCGGTCAGATCGTGATCGATGAATGAGTTGAACTCATTGAACCGATCAGCCGGAATTCTCCACTCCGTGAGCCCCCTCCGTCAGCCCCATGCGGCCGGGATCGCTTGTCAGCATCCACAGCTGTTGGCCGGGGCCGGCGTATCCCGTCGGCGTTTCCTCCGGCGCTGGTACGGCACCGTCGAGGATCATGCCGCACCGCCGACGCAAGGGCGAGGAACTGCCCGAGCAAGCACGGCGGCGAGGAAGGCGACAGTGCCGGCGCGGACCTCGGGAGACCGTCCGTCGGGTCCCGCGACCGCCCGCTTCGACCGGTGGCGCTCGTCATCTCACTCGCCTCGAAGGCAGGCTTGCTGTCACGAGATCGACCTTCGCCCGTATGAAGACCTGGAAGATCCTGCGCGACTGCCGCCTGAGAGGGCGCTCGGGCAGGGCACCGACGCCGACGAGGACTTGGCGCAGCGCGCCAGGGCGTCACGCAGCAGGCGTTCCAGCTCGGGCTGGTTGAACATGCTCAACTGCGGTTCTTGGCCTGGCCCTTGAAGAACGCCTTCCACTTCAGTGCGGGCGGCAGCAGGGCGGCGATCTTCTCGGCCGGCTTGGGCGGGGCCTTCAGGGCCGTGCCGCCGGGAGTGCCGGTCAGCAGCAGGTCGCCCGGGTCGAGGGTCTGGAAGCGGGCGAGCAGGGTGAGTGCCTCTGCGGGCCGTACGATCATGTCGGCCAGCGTGCGGTCCTGGCGCGACACACCGTTGACCGACAGCCGCAGGCGCAGGTTCAGCAGATGGGCGAAGTCCTCGGGCTCCAGCAGGGCCAGGTACGGCCCCGTCGGCGTGAAGGTCGGATAGGACTTGCTCTCGTAGAACTGGGTCTTGGTCAGCTGGACGTCGCGGGCGCTGACGTCGTTGGTCAGGACAAGGCCGGCGACGTGGCGCGGCAGGTCCTGCTCCTCGACGACGGTGCCCACGGGCAGCGTCGCACCCATGACGAGGCCGAGTTCCACCTCGTAGTCGAGGAACTTCACGTGCGCGGGGCGCACGATCTTCTCGTGCGGTCCGCTCACCGAGCCGGACGCCTTGCGGAAGAAGGTGGCCGGAATGTCTCCGGTGAAGCCCGAATCCTTGGCGTGGCTGCGGTAGTTGACCATCTGGGCGACCACCCGGCAGGGGGTGGTGACCGGAGGCAGTGCCACCAGATCGGCTACGGGCGTGCCGCTCTCCGCGGAGGCAGCGGCCTCGCGGACCGCGTCCCGGTCGGCGAGCAGCTGCGCGGTGGTGACCGCCTTGGTCTCGACGCGGACGGCGCGTTCGTCGCGTACGACCCACCACCCGTCGGAGGTGCGCAGAACGTTGGTGCTCATGAGCTCATCGCTTTCATCAGGCCCAGCAGGCGTGCGGGGTCGAGTTCGTTGTCGCCACGCAGGGCCGCCATGACCTCGCGCAGCTTGGCGGGGGACGGGCTGGCGCCCAGGAAGTCGCGGGTGACCGGCGGGCCCCACTGGGCCAGGCCGCTCGCCGACATCGGCGCCCAGCCGGGCTCCAGGTCGCAGGAGAAGAGGTCGCCGTCGGCGAAGTGCTCCAGCATGAAGTGGTCGGGGTCGCGCCAGTAGTCGAACAGCTGGCTGCCCTGGATGTGCCGGCCGATGCCCCAGCTGCGCCGGTAACCGCGCTCGGCCAGGTACTCCCCGCCGGCGCCGATCGCGTCGAGGTCGGTGACCTGGTAGGCGGAGTGGACGTAGCCGGTTCCGGGCCCCAAGTGCAGGGCCAGCGTGTGGTGATCGACGGCCACACTGCCCTGATCGCAGCGGATGAACGCCATGGTCGGACCGCGATCGCGCTGCCCGTCTAGGAACAGGAAGTCGGACACGATCAGGCCCAGCGTGTCCAGGTACCAGTCCAGGGTGCGGGAGAACACCCGGGTCTCCAGCACCACATGGCCCAGCCGCTGGATTCGGGACGGCTCACGGGGCGGACGCTGGGTGACGTTCGTACGACGGTGATCGGTGCCGAAGTTGAGCAGCAACGGCTCCTGCTCGGGCAGCGCGGGCAACTGCTCGGCGCAGTGCACGACCCGGACCGGCAGGCCCGAGGGATCGAGCAGGGCGACCGACTGCCCGCCTCCGGGTACACCGATGTCACGGACGGTACTGCCGGTGGCGCGGCCCAGCCGGTCCAGGTCGGCCCGTTCGGCCGCGCGGAACGCCGGCCCGATGAAGCGGGACGTACGGCCCTTCCGGATCACCATGCAGGGCGGTCCGGCGAAGGTACCTCGCAGCCACAGCTCGCCATCGGTGCGGGCTGCGATCGCGAAACCGAAGTCACGGGCGAAGACCTCGGCCCGGTCCAGGTCGGGCTTCTCGAACTCCAGCCACGCCAGGTCGGCCGCCTTGATCACGGGATTCCGGGACCGTCCCGGATGCTCACCGCGCAAGGAGCCCTGCTCACTGTGGAGGTCTTGGTGGGGCGTCTGGGGAGCGGTTCTGTTAACGGGGGTGCGGGACATGGTGTCCTCCAGGCAACACTGCTGTAATGACAAAATCATCAACTCTGTGGGAACTGTCGTCAATAGCGTGAGAGAAGAAAATTGATGATTCCATCAGTAATGGCAGACTCATCGTGATGGTTGTTACACTCGCCGTATGTCGACGTCGTCAGCCCCGCCCAAGAACCGCTTCGAGCGGCGCCGCGCCGAGACACGTCAGGCGTTCGTTCGCGCGGCCCGGCAGATCCTCGCGGAGACCGGCGACACCAGCGTCAGCATCCAGGCCATCGCCGAGCGCGCGGACGTGGGTTTCGGCTCCTTCTACAACCACTTCGAGTCCAAGACGGAGCTGTTCGACGCCGCCGTGACGGACGCTCTGGAGGAGTTCGGCCGAGTCATCGACGACCGCGTACAAGGAATCGACGACCCGGCCGAGCTCGTCGCCGTGGGCTTCCGGCTCACCGCCCGCATGGCCGACTCCCACCCCGAACTCATGCGGATCCTGCGTGACCGCGGTCTCGCCTACATCCGCTCCGACCGCGGACTCGCCCCGCGAGCCCTGCGCGACCTGGAGAACGGCATCGCCTCGGGCCGCTTCACCTGCCGCAACGCGACCACCGGCCTGTCCGCCTTGGGGGGGACCCTGCTGTCCCTCGTGGCGCTGCGGCTGGCCCGCCCCGACCTCGACGGCGACGAGGCCGCCTCGGACCTGGCCGAGATGGTCCTGCGCATGCTCGGCGTCCTGCCGGACGACGCCCACGAGGTGACCCGGCGGCCGCTGCCCGACCTCGGTTGACCCGGAGCACCGGCTGCGCCAGGCCCCATGCACACCGGGAAGCCGTGGGCGCCACCCCGTCCGCCGGTGACCTCGCGGCCCTCGTCCTCGTCCACGGCCAGCTGGTGAGACCGGGCTCCCTCCCGGACGCCGCGCAGCCGGAAGCAGCCCGACGCAGCCAGCTGAGGCTCCGCGCTATGCCCGGCTTCACCTGCCCCCGGAGCCCGGTATGCCGCGGACCCGGAGACCCGGGAAGTCGTGGGCGCCGGTGCTCCCTCAAGCACCGGCGCCCGCGCACCCCTGCCCGAGGTGGTCTTGATGCGTCCTCTGTTCAGTTGTCAGGGGACGAGGATGAGGCGGATCGGGTCGCCGATCTTGTTCTCCAGCCGGTTGACCGCGTCGGCGGCGTCGGCGAGCGGGATGTGGTCGGTGATGGAGGGGGCCAGGTCGAGACGGCCGACCTCGGCCAGCCGGACCAGCTCGGTGACGGACTCGGGGCTGCCGCCGTAGTGGCCGCGCACCTGCTTGCCCATGTAGTTGAAAAGCATGCCCTCGCTGATGGTGAGAGGCCTGGGCGTGATGCCGACCAGGATGAGGATGCCGCCCAGGCCGAGTGCGGCGGCGGCCTGCTCGCGGACGGCGGGCACGCCGGCGCAGTCGAAGGCGAAGTCGAGACCTCGTCCGGCGGTGGCCGCGCGGACCTGGTCGGCGAAGTCGGGGGCGGTCGGGTCGAGGGCGAAGTCCGCGCCGTAGGCCAGGGCACGCTCGCGGGCGCCGGGCAGCGGGTCGACGGCGATGATCGGCGCGGCCCCGGCCAGGCGGGCGATGCGGACGTTGTGAGCGCCGACTCCGCCCACGCCCCAGATGCCGACGGACTGGGCGGGGCGTACGCCCGCGGTGGTGACGACGGCGGCGTAGGGGGTGGAGACCGCGTCGGGGATGATCGCGGCCTGGTCGAAGGGGAGGTTGTCGGGGATGGGGATGAGGGTGTCCTCGGGGGTGACCATGTACTGGGCCCAGCCGCCGTCGTAGTCGATGCCGGCGGTGCGCATCTGGGTGCAGGGGCGGCGGCGTGCGCAGTCGGCGCACTGGCCGCAGGTCTTGCCGGCCTCCAGGGTGACGCGGGTGCCGACGGTCAGGCCGCGCTTGAGGCCGGGGCCGAGGGTGTGGATCACACCGGAGACCTCGTGGCCGACGGTGACCACGTCGGAAGTGGCGAACAGCGGAACTAGGGAGCCGTCGATCAGGTGGACGTCCGAGAGACAGACGCCGGCGGCCTTGACCTCGATGAGGACCTCGCCCGGGCCGGGTACGGGGACGGGGACCTCCTCCACGGCGAACTTCTTGCTGTCCAGGTGGAAGCGTCCGGCGAGCATGGTGTCCATGGTGCTCTGCTTTCTGTGTGCGGCACTCCCGGCGGTTCGGGCCGATGGGTGCCATGTGGTGCTCGTGTTGGGTGAGTGGTGGCCGGGAGGGTGCGGGGTGTCAGGACCGCCGCACCCTCCCGGCGTCCGGAGGTCAGGCGAAGACGTCCTGCTGGTAGCGCTCGTCGGCTTCGAGCTGTGCGAGCCACTGCTGGGCGGTCTCGTCGTCGCTGCCGGTGTGCTTCCGGTAGATGGCGGCGAGCGCCTCGCGCACGGCGGGCGCCATGCGGCGGCCGTCACCGCATACGTAGACGTACGCCCCGTCCTCGATGGCCTGCCACACGGTGTCGGCGGCGTTGGCGATGGCGTTCTGGACGAACCGGGCCGGGTGGCCGGTCACCGCGGAGAAGGCGGTGTGCACCTGCGCGATCCCTGACTGCTCCCAGGCATGCATCTCCTGGCCGTAGAAGTAGTCGTGCTCCGGGTGGCGGCAGCCGACGAAGACCTGCGACAGGCCCACCTTGATGCCGTTCTCCTGCTGCGAGGCGCGCTCCTCCAGGAATCCGCGCAGCGGCGCGATGCCGGTGCCCGGGCCGATGAGGACCAGCGGCGTGGCCGGGTCGGGCGGCGGGGCGAAGGTCGGGGAGGGCACGCGCACGTAGCCGTAGAAGACGTCCCCGGGCTCGAGGCCGCCGAGGTAGGAGGAGCAGGTGCCGCGGTACTGGCCGTCGCCGGACAGGGCCGGGCCCTCCAGCAGGCCCACGGTCAGGCGCACGTGGCGCGGGTTGGCCAGCGGAGCGGAGGAGATGGAGTAGAACCGCGGGCGGATCGGGCCCATCATGTCCAGGAAGACCGCCAGCGGCAGCTCGACCGCAGGCAAGCGCTCCAGCAGGCCCAGCACGGAGATGCGCTTGTTGAGGATTTCCTTCTGGTAGCGCTCCTGGGCCTCTTCGGTGTCGGCCGTGTACGCCTCCAGCTGGGGCCGGGTCCACGGGCACGGGGTGTGTTCGGCCAGGGTCTGGATCTGGGAGCGGGTGGCGATGTCCTGCAGTTCCAGGAACTCGGTGAGCAGCAGGCCGGCGGTGACGGGCGTGCCGACCGGCAGATGGGTGCGCCCGCCCACGGGCTGGTCGAGCCGAAGCACCTGGTCGCGGTTGATCCCGAGCCGTGCGAGTGCGCGGTCGACCAGGGCGGGTTCGTTCTTGGCGAAGACGGCCAGGTGGTTGCCGGTGTCGTAGGTGACACCGGCGGGGAGCTCGATGGTGAGGGACTTCGCGGACGGGCGCGGCGGCTCGATGCTGAAGTCCCACAGGCCGGTGGCGTCGGCCACGAGTTCCTCGTTGGCCACGACCGTGAGGGGGTGGGCCTGGTCGGAGACGATCGCCGGGCGCACGTCGGCCTCGGTGAGCAGCTGGACCTGGAAGCGCGGTCCGCTCGCCTCGGAGGTGTCGGCGGCGTACTCCTCGGCCAGGGTGGCCCACAAGGTGTCCATCCAGCGGGCGGCCATGCCGTCGAAGTCACCGGCCGCATCCGCGATGCCGCGCTCGATGACGGGGTTGGCCCCGGCCGCCAGCAGGCCTTGCTCGATCCGCTTGGGGAAGCCCTGGTAGGTGGCCACCCACTGGGTGTTGCCGGCACCCAGCAGCGCGAACCGTACTTGGGACAGCGAACCCTCCGGGAGTCCGGCGGTGAGCAGCTCGTCGAAACGCTGCGCGTTGTCCGGGGCCTTGCCGTTGTAGCTGGAGGCCACGACCACGAGCAGTCCCTCGGTGGGCAGACTGTCGCCCAGCTCGTCCAGGCCGACCAAGGTGGTGCCGAACCCGGAGCGCTCTCCGCGGTCGGCGATGGCACGCGCCAGATCCTCGCTGCTGCCCAGGCTGGAGCCGTAGGCGACGGTCAGGTTCACCCCGACACCACTGACCGCGGCCTGCGCCCGCGGGTCGTCGGTCTGCCGGTCCACGGCGCCGAAGACGGTCCGCTCGTGCTCCTGACGGGCTCGCACGTTCAGTTCGAAGCCGCCGGGCTTGCGCGTCAGCGCCTCCTTGACGTCCATCCTGTAGTCGGCCATGTCGGAGAACTTGAATTTCTGCAGCACCAGCGCGAGTGCCAGACGGGCCTCGGTGAGTGCGAACTGCCGGCCGATGCAGGCACGCACGCCGTTGCCGAACGGCTTGTAGGCGTGCGGGTGGTGGTTGACCCGGTTCTCCGGCAGCCACCGGTTGATGTCGAACTCCTCCGGCCGGTCCCACGCCTTGGGGTGGGTGTGCAGCGGACCCTCGAGGAGGTTGACCCGCGCTCCCTTCTTCAGCTCGTAGCAGCCGCCGATGACGGTGTCCTCCAGCGGCGACTTGCCGATCATCGGGATGGGAGCCCACAGGCGCAGGGTCTCCTCCAGGATCCGCGGGATCACGTCCATCTGCATGATCGTGTCGTAGTCCGGGACCGTGTCGCCCGGCAGCAGCCGGTCCACCTCGGCGTAGGCCTGAGCCAGGATGTGCGGGTTGCGCATCAACGAATACGTGGCGAACGACAGCAGACCACTGGTGGTCTCGTGACCGGCGATCAGGAACGTCACCACCTGGTCACGGACGTTGTCGTCGGCCAGCCGCTTGCCGGTCTCCGGGTCGGTGGCCTCCAGCATCAGACCCAGCAGGTCCTCTTCACCCGTGCCCTTCCCCTGACGGCGCTCCTTGATCACGCTCTCGACCAGGTCGCGCATCAGCTGGATGTTCTCGTGGTAATTCTTGCCGTCGGCCCTGCGGAGCCTGGTCATCATCGGCAGCTCCTGCGAGCGCCGCAGCGACTCCACCAGCGCTTCCAGCAGCGCGTTGAGGAAGGGGTGCAGCTGCTCCTTGGAGAAGGAGTCGAACCGGTAGCCGAACCCCGACAGGGCGATGGTGTCCAGGGTCAGCCGGGTGTAGTCGTCGGTGATGTTGACCGGCCGGCCCTCCTTGCGCTCCCACTTGCCCACCAGGTTCTGGGCGACCTCCAGCATCTGCCTGTAGTAGGCCTTCATGGCCCGCTGGCTGAACGCCGGCAGGAGGATCCGGTGCGCCATGCCCCATTCCTCCTCGTGCTGGTGGGCCGTGAACAGTCCCGCCCCCGCGTAGTCCCGGACATGGCTCAGCGGCGTCTTCTCGATCTGCTTGAAGAACCGCGTCTCGTCGCAGACCTCGGCCACCAGGTCCGGGTCATAGACGAAGACCTGCTCGATGCCGGCGATGTCCATCCCGTAGATGCCCTCGGGGAACTGCTTGGACAGCTCGCCGAAGTACGCGACCGGGTTGGTGTCGGGGATCTGCGGCGTGTGGCCGAGCAGAGGGATCCCCCGCGGGGACCGGATGGGACGCAGATCGGACACGGGATGCGTGGCCATGGCTTGCTCCTTTGTGCGGAGAGAGGAGGGGGCAAGGGCACTGTGCGATGCGGGAAGGGCCGTCGACCGGCAGCAAGCCCTCATTTCCATACACCGTATGGAACTCTTTTCAGTGGTACCATACGTCGTATGGAAACTCCAAAAACGACTCCCCGGGGCACGAGGAAGAGGGACGTGCCGCTCACGCAGGACGGCATCTACGCCATGGCGCTGCGACTCATCGACGCCGACGGGGTCGAGGCGCTGACCATGCGCAAACTCGCGACCGCGTTGGATGCGAACCCGATGTCGCTGTACCACCACGTGCCGAACAAGGACGCCCTGCTGCGCGGCGTGGCGAGAACGGTCGGCGCCCAGTTCCGCACCGCGACCCGGGAAGGCGCGGCCTGGCAGGACCGTCTCCGCCAACTTGCCGTGGACTTCCGCACGCTGGCGCACCGTCACCCCGAGCTCATGACCTACTCGTTCGGGCAGCCGGAATTCATTCAGCCCGAAGACCCCTTTTGGCTCGGGCTCACCGCCGCGCTGGAGGATGCGGGCGTACCGCGGGAAGAGGTCCCGCGGGTGGCCGCTCCTGTCTGCGCCGCCGTACTCGGCGTGGTGATCGCCGAAGTCAGCGGTGCGCTTCAGCGATGGTCAACTCTCCTGCCGGCTGCCACCGCCACCGGCGATGGCGATGGCGATGGCGAGCGCGCGGATGCAGGCCCCGATGAGAGCCGGATGTTCCACCTGGCGCTGGTGATGATCATCACGGGACTGGAGAGTCGACTCACAGCCGAAGGGGTCGGCCGGGACGGCGGTGAGAGCTGATGAACCCGGGGCACTTTCGAGCCGTGGAGGTGCCTCCGGCGAGTGGTGGTGTCCTGGCTGGCCGGCTGTCGCCGCCTCCAGCCCCGCTACAAACGCAAGGCCGAGCACTTCCTCGCCTTCGTCGGCATCACAGCAACCCTCATCTGTCACCGGCAGCTCGTTCAGGTCTCAGGGACCTGAGCAGACGTTCCTGGGGATCGAAGCGGATGAGGCCCATGGACGAGGCGATCCGGGCGGCGTAGGCGGAGGCTTCCTCGGCCATGCGCCGACCTGCGCGCCCATGTATCCGTATCCGCATGTGCCGGGAATCCGGGGCCCGTACGCCCTCCTGAGTAAGCCCGATCATCCCGGACGGCTGTTACACAACGATCATTGAGTGCGTCCGAGCGACCCCGGAATACTTCAGGGCCCCGGGGCCGTACGTATCGAACACGTCCCCGTGCGGGCCGGGCCTTCGCCCGCCCGATTCACTCCTGAGCAGGGACAATCTTGCGTAAACGATCAAAGAAGGCGTACGCCGTCGTCGCTGCGGCCGCCGTCGCCCTGACGGCGGGCATGACCGGCCCGGCATCGGCGAAGACCAGCAGCCCGGACGTGGCATCTCCGGTCACCGCCAAGGACTTAGGGACAACCGGCAGGACCGTGCACACCGTCGCCCTGATCACCGGCGACCGGGTACTCGTGGACTCCCGTGGCCGGGTCGGCGGCATCCAGCGGGCGAAGGGCCGGGAGGACATACCGTTCTTCACTCAGACCCACAACGGGCGGACCTATGTGGTGCCGCGTGACGCCCGGCGGCTGATCGCCGACGGCACGCTGGACCAGCGGCTGTTCGACATCACCGGACTCGCCAAACCGGAGAGCCGCAAGGCCCACCGGGCCGGTCTCAAGGTGATCGTCGGCTACCGGGGACCGGCGGCCAAGTCCGCCCGCGCCGAGGTGCGGTCCTCCGACGGCACCACCGTCCGCCGGACTCTGTCGGCCCTCGACGCCGATGCCGTCACCGGCGCACGTGCCGGCACCACCGACAGCACGGGCACACTGTGGGACGCCCTGACCCGACAGCAGGGTGACGGTTCGGCGGCCACGACCTCCGGCATCGCCCGGGTCTGGCTGGACGGCGTACGGAAGGCGTCGCTCGACCGCAGCACCGGCCAGATCGGCGCACCGGCGGCCTGGGCCCGCTCGTACGACGGCGCCGGTGTGAAGATCGCCGTCGTGGACACCGGGATCGACGCCACCCACCCGGACCTGACGGGCCGGGTGGTGGCGGAGGGGAACTTCAGCAGCTCCCCGGACGCCCGGGACCGGGTCGGACACGGCACGCATGTGGCCTCTGTCGCGGCCGGTACGGGGGCGAAGGACGCCCGGTTCAAGGGCGTGGCGCCCGCGGCCCAGCTGATCAACGCCAAGGTGCTGGACGACCGGGGCGTCGGTGACGACTCCGGCATCCTCGCGGGGGTCGACTGGGCCGTCGCCCAAGGTGCCGACATCATCAACATGAGCCTGGGCAGCCCCGACACCCTTGGGATCGACCCCCTGGAAGCCCAGGTCAACAAGGTCTCTGCGGAGAAGGGCATCCTGTTCGCGGTAGCCGCGGGCAACAGCGGGCCGGGGCGGGGCACGGTCGCATCGCCGGGCAGCGCCGACGCGGCCCTGACGGTCGGCGCCGTCGACGACGACGACCTGATCGCCGACTTCTCCAGCGTCGGGCCCCGTACCGGGGACGGCGCCGTCAAGCCCGACGTCACCGCGCCGGGCGTGGAGATCACGGCGGCCGCGGCGGCCGGCATCCCGGGACAGAACCCTCCCGGATACGTCAGCCAGAGCGGCACGTCGATGGCGACCCCGCACGTCGCGGGCGCCGCGGCGATCCTCAAGCAGAAGAACCCCACCTGGACAGGTGCACAGATCAAGGCCGTCCTGACGGGCTCAGCCAAGGGCGGCTCCCACTCGGTCTTCCAACAGGGCGCGGGCCGGCTCGCCGTCGACAAGGCGATCGACCAGACGCTCGTCTCCGAACCGGGCTCGGTCGGCCTGGGCACCCAGCAGTGGCCCCACACCGACGACACACCCGTCACCAAGCAGGTGAGTTACCGGAACAACGGCACCGCCGACGTGACGCTGGACCTGTCGCTGGCGGCGCCCACCGGCGGAGACGGACAGCCCGCCCCGGCCGGGTTCTTCACCCTCGGGGCGCAGCGGATCACGGTCCCGGCGGGCGGCGACGCCGCCGTGGATCTGACGGCCGACACCCGGCTCGGCGGTACGGTCGACGGCTCGTACTCGGCCACGGTTGCACGGTCCGCGTCATCGAACCGGTCGAGGGCGGGGCTGTCGCCAGGACTGAGGCCGAGCCGGTCTGCCAGGACGTGAGAGACCGGTGGGAACAGTCCTTCCTTCCGTCATTCCTCGTACGGAGGCGGGCGCCGCGGCGTGCACGGTGGTCGTCGGCGGGGCAGCCGGCAGCGCGGCGGCCAGCACTGCCGATGGCCGCTTTGCACTTCGGGTGAACCACCTTCCGGGGGTCGGGCCCGGACACGTTGCACTTCTCCGCCGGAGCGGAACTGCGGTCGCCAGGGCCCCCAGTGGGCGGCCTGGGCCAAGACGTCTCCGTAACTGGGCCACCGGCGGTGCCGGTTCCGGTGCATCGGCATCATGACGACTGAGGGGCGGCTGGTAACGAGGGGTGTCGCGCATGCACTCCTCCAGGCTGCAGAGGGACAGGGTGGGAGATCACCCTATGGCCTGAGAACCGAACGCCCTGGTGGCGGCCTGCGCTTCCGCCCTGGACATGCGCGCGCCCGGCGGCCTCACCCGCCGTCCCGGAGCGGCGTCCCTCGGGTGCTGCCGCGGACGTCGGTCGCGGCACTCCGCGCCGGCATCTGGGTGGAGGCGTTACTTCGTCGCCGGGCGAGAGAAGGCGGCTGACTCGGCAGGGGCTTGCCATTACTTCATGTTTACGTAAACATGTGCGGTGAGCGCCGACTGGCCGCGTTCCCCTTTCCAGTCCAGGAGCAGCAACCCATGTCCGTTCTGCAGATAGACAACGCAGGATTCTTGCTCGACGGCCAACCCTTCCGGATCCTCTCCGGTGGGCTGCACTACTTCCGGGTCCATCCTGAGCAGTGGGCGGACCGTCTGCGCAAGGCCCGGCTCATGGGTCTCAACACCATCGAGACATACGTCCCCTGGAATCTTCATCAGCCGCGGCCGGATCAGTTCCGTATGGACGGCTCGCTGGACCTGCCCCGGTTCCTCCAACTGGCCGCCGACGAAGGACTGCACGTTCTCCTGCGCCCAGGCCCGTACATCTGCGCCGAGTGGGAAGGGGGCGGTGTGCCGTCCTGGCTGCTGGCTGAGCCCGGCATCCGGCTCCGCTCGCGGGATCCCCGGTTCCTTACAGCGGTCGACGACTACTTCGCCCGCCTCCTCACCCCCCTCCGCCCCTACCTCGCCTCGAACGGCGGACCGGTTCTCGCGGTACAGGTGGAGAACGAGTACGGGGCCTACGGCGACGACACCGCTTATCTGGAGCACCTGGCCGGCACCCTGCGCGGCTGCGGCGTCGATGTCCCTCTGTTCACCTGCGATCAGCCCGCCGACCTCGAGCGCGGTTCGCTGCCCGGTGTCCTCGCCACTGCCAACTTCGGCAGTCGCTCTTCGTGGAACCTCGCCGAGTTGCGCGCGCAGCGGCCGGAGGGGCCGCTGATGACGGCCGAGTTCTGGATCGGCTGGTTCGACCGCTGGGGCGGTTACCACATCGTCCGGGACGCGGCCCAGGCCGCGTCCGAACTGGACGAACTGCTCGCCTCCGGGGCATCGGTCAACTTCTACATGTTCCATGGCGGCACGAACTTCGGCTTCACCAACGGCGCCAACGACAAGCACACGTACCGGCCCACCGTCACGTCCTACGACTACGACGCCCCTCTCGACGAGGCAGGCGACCCCACCGAGAAGTACACGGCGTTCCGTGAGGTGATCTCCAAGTACGCGCCCGTCCCCGGCGACACCGTGCCGGAGCGCGCCCCCAAGCTCTCCGTACCCGGCGTCGTGCTGACCGAGCGCGCCGCGCTGCTCACGAACGCCGCCGCTCTCGCCCCTGCCGTCGAGTCACGGCGTCCTCTCACCATGGAGGAGATGGAGCAGGACTTCGGCTTCGTCCTCTACGAAACCAGGCTGCCCCTGAAGGGTCCCGCGCTCCTCGAACTGGAGCAGGTACGCGACCGTGCTCAGGTGTTCGTCGACGGGCAGCCGGTGGGCGTCCTGGAGCGCGAGAACCACGAGTTCGCGCTCGCCTTCGCCGTGCCGCGGCCCGGCAGCGTCCTGAGCGTCCTCGTCGAGAACCAGGGCCGTGTGAACTACGGCCAGGGCATCCACGACCGCAAGGGGCTGCTCGGTACGGTCCTCCTGGACGGCGTGGAGCTCGCGGGCTGGACCAACCGGTCGCTGCCGATGGCGACGCTCGACGGAATTCCGTTCACCGCCGCCACGTCGTCGACGACGACCGGGCCCACGTTCCACCGCGGAACATTCGAGCTGACGGAGACCGCCGATTCCTTCCTGCACCTGGATGGCTGGACCAAGGGCAATGCGTGGATCAACGGCTTCGCGCTTGGACGGTACTGGTCACGCGGCCCCCAGCGGTCTCTCTACGTCCCCGCTCCCGTGCTGCGCGCCGGCGTGAACGAGGTCGTGGTCCTCGAACTGCAGGCGTCCCCCCGTACCCGGACCGTCGACCTGCGCGAGACGGCCGATCTGGGGCCCACCGACGAGTAGTTGGTCTCCCTGAGCCGCGCGTGTCTACGTGAACATGAAAGGTGGTTCCGAGACGTGACGCAGCGGTTGCTCTCGTCCAGAGGGGTTCCGGGAGCCGTCCTCGTCGTGCCGTCCGCACGAACACGGGCCGTAGGGTAGGACGTGAGCAGGGCCGTTGAGCGGAATCGGGAAGCGGGACCGGGCCGTGGAGCGAGGCCCGGTCAGGTGCGTCGCGATCCGGTGCCGCTCGACCCTGGAAGCAGTGCCTGGCCGGCCACCCCCGTGGTGGCCCGGACCGCTCACCCCTCCTGCGGCGAAGCCTCCGCATACCGCGCCGTACTTCTGCGCACCACCAGATCGGTCGGCACCAGCGTGGTGCCCATCAGAGTCTCGCCTCGCAGCTCACGCAGAATCGCATCGACGCACAACTGACCGACTCTCGCGAAGTCCTGACGAACCGTCGTGAGGGGCGGAATGAACGAGCCCGCATCAGGAATGTCGTCGAAGCCGACGACGCTCACATCTTCCGGTACCCGTCGGCCGCTCTCGTGCATGGCCCGCAGGACGCCGAGCGCCATCTGGTCGTTGGCCACGAACACCGCGGTGCAGTCCGGCTCGTCGGCGAGCCGGAGACCGGCCTCGTAGCCGGCGTCCGGGGTCCAGTCGCCCCTCAGCAGCGGGGGAACCGTGCGGCCCTCCTGGAGCAGCAACTCCTCCCAGGCCGCGGCGCGATGGCCGGCGGCGAACGACTCCTTCGGCCCCGCGACGTGCCATACGGTGCGGTGGTCGAGGTCCAGCAGATGCCGCACCGCCGTACGGGCGCCCTGGCGCTGATCGGTGTCCACCACGGGGAAGCGGCCCGAGGAGTCCGAGTCCACCACGACCACCTTCACGTGCGGCGGCAGCGTCAGGGATGCGGTGTCGAGCAGGTGCACCTCCATGATCAGCGCCACCGCGTCGACGGCGAGCTCGTCGAGCCTGGTGAACGCACCCTTGACGTTGTCCTGGGTCGGCGCGTCCAGCGGTATCAGCGTGACGGCGTACCCCTCGCGGGCGGCACAACTGGCGATGGCCTCCAGGGTCCGCACGTTGCCGGTGCTGGACAGCCCCATGGTGATCACACCCATGGCGCGGAAGTCGCCCCGCTTCAGAGCTCGCGCGGCACTGTTGGGCCGGTAGCCGAGCTCTTTCATCGCGGCCAGCACCCTTTCCCGCGTGCTGTCGACGACGGCCGCGTCACCGTTCGAGACACGCGAGACCGTCTGCGACGAGACGCCTGCGAGCTGGGCGACATCGGCCATCGAGACGCGGCGCGGCCCGCCTTTCGACCCACGTCGACCACCGCCGCCGGCCACCGCCGCCGACCCGCTCGTGTTGTTGTCCGCCACCGGAATCCCTCCCATTGACCACCGTAACGTGCTTGACGCCCCCCACCGGGAATGTCACCATCACGCTACCGATGATTACGTAAACATTACTCGTCGGCCAGCCCCAGTCCCGGCCTCTCCCGGCCCAGGCCTCATCAAAGTTCCCCGTCTTCGGACCGATCGGTCACCGACGCTAGGACCCATCCATGACGCTCCTGTCGACGCGCGCTACGGCAGCCCCACCGACCCGCCCGCGGCCCCGCTTCCGCCCACGCAAGCAGGCTCTCGTGGGCTGGGGCTTCGTCGGCCCGTTCGTCGCGGTCTTCGCGCTCGTCTTCCTCGCGCCGATCGGTTACGCCCTCTACTTGAGCGTCTTCCGGGACCGGCTCGTCGGCGGCACGTCCTTCGTCGGCCTCGACAACTACGGCGACGCGCTCAGCGACCCCCGGTTCTGGGAGGGCCTGCTCAGAGTCGGTCTCTTCCTGGCCGTGCAAGTGCCGGTCATGCTGGGCATCGCGCTGCTCGCGGCCCTCGCCATCGACAGCGGCAGGCTCTACGGCACGTCCTTCTTCCGTGTGGCGATCTTTCTCCCGTACGCGGTTCCCGCCGTCGTCGCGAGCCTCATCTGGGGCTTCATATACGGCACTCAGTTCGGCCTCGTCGGCAACGTCAACGATGCCCTTGGCGTCACACTGCCCGACCCACTGTCTCCCTCCCTGGTGCTGGCCTCCATCGGCAACATCGTGACCTGGGAGTTCGTCGGGTACAACATGCTGATCTTCTACTCGGCGCTCAAGGTCGTCCCCCGCTCGCTCTACGAGGCGGCGGCGATCGACGGTGCCGGAGAGTGGCGCGTCGTGACGTCCGTGAAACTCCCGGCCATCCGCGGCGCCCTGGTGATCGCCACGATCTTCTCGATCATCGGCAGCTTCCAGCTGTTCAACGAGCCGAGCATCCTGCAGAAGCTCGCGCCCAATGCGATCACCAGCGACTTCACTCCCAACCTGTACACCTACTCGCTGTCCTTCTCGGGTCAGCAGCACAACTACGCGGCGACCGTGGCGATCGTGATGGGTGTCATCACCGCGATCATCGCCTACGCGGTCCAGCTGCGCGGCATGAGGAAGGGCTGAGGGATGACCACCCCCATCACGACCGGCGTCACCGACTCGAGGGCTTCGGCGGCCGCTCCCCCCGACGCCCCCAAGACGGCCGGGGCCCGAACCTCCTTCGGGCGCCGCGACAGTCGCCTGCGCAGTCCCTCGAATCCGCGCCCGAGCGTGTCGCTCACCCTGCTGGCCGGCCTGGTTCTCGTATACACACTGCTTCCACTCGCCTGGCTCTTCATCAACGCCACCAAGGACCAACAAGGGCTGCTCGACTCCTTCGGCCTGTGGTTCAGTGACGACTTCGACCTCTGGAGCAATGTCAGCCGGACCCTGTCCTACCAGGACGGTGTGTTCGTCCGCTGGCTGCTGAACACACTCCTCTACGTCGTCGCCGGGGCAGGTGGCGCGACCGTACTCGCCGTCCTCGGGGGATACGCACTGGCGAAGTACGACTTCCCCGGGCGCCGCGCGGTGTTCGCGGTCGTCATCGGCGCCGTCGCCGTTCCGGGCACCGCTCTCGCGGTGCCCACCTTCCTCATGTTCAGCAACATGGGTCTGACGAACACGCCTTGGGCCGTCATCATCCCCTCCCTGATCTCGCCCTTCGGGCTCTATCTGATGTGGGTCTTCGCGGCCGAGGCGGTCCCCACCGAGCTGCTCGAAGCCGCCCGCATCGACGGCTCCGGCGAACTGCGCACCTTCTTCCGCATCGCGCTGCCGCTGCTGATGCCGGGAACCGTCACCGTGCTGCTCTTCTCCATGGTCGCGACCTGGAACAACTACTTCCTGCCACTGATCATGATCAAGGACCCGGACTGGTACCCCCTCACCCTCGGCCTCAACGCCTGGAACGCCCAGGCCCAGACCGCCGGCGGGGACGCGGTTTTCGACCTCGTCATCACCGGCTCCCTTCTGACGATCCTCCCCATCGTCGTGGTCTTCCTTCTGCTTCAGCGCTTCTGGCAGTCAGGTCTCGCCGCAGGAAGCGTCAAGGAGTAGCCCGCACCACTGCCGCCCACCCCCTCTCTCACCCTGCTGTTCCCTCGTACCGAACTATCAACAGGAGCACACGTCATGAGAACCCTCACCACCCGCCGCGTCCTCGGCGCACTCGCCGTGGGCTGCGCGCTCACGCTCGGTGCGACAGCATGTGGGTCCTCGCCCGAGGACAGCGCGCAGGGCAGCCCGGAGGACGTCAAGTCCGCGCTGGAGAAGGGCGGCAAGGTGACGGTGTGGGCCTGGGAGCCCACACTGAAGAAGGCAGCCGAGAACTTCGAGAAGAAGTATCCGAAGGTCGACGTCGAACTGGTCAACGCCGGTACCGGGGACAAGCAGTACACGGCGCTGCAGAATGCCGTCGCCGCCGGATCGGGGGCCCCCGATGTGGCCCAGATCGAGTACTACGCCCTCGGACAGTTCGCCATAGGCAAGACCGTCGCGGACCTCTCCGGCTACGGCGCGACCACACACGACGAGGCATTCACCCCCGGCCCGTGGAACGCCGTCACCCAGGACGAGGCCATCTACGCCCTGCCCATGGACTCCGGCCCCATGGCCCTCTTCTACAACAAGAAGGTCTTCGACAAGCACGGCATCAAGGTGCCCACGACGTGGGACGAGTACGTGGAGGCCGCCCGCGCCCTGCACAAGGCGGACCCCAAGATCTCCATCACCAACGACACGGGTGACGCTGGCGCGACCACCAGCCTCATCTGGCAGGCGGGCGGTCGTCCCTACAAGACACAGGGCACCGACGTCGCCATCGACTTCGGCGACGAGGGCACCAAGAAGTACACGGACACCTGGCAGAAGCTCCTCGACGAGGAGTTGGTCGCACCCATCAGCTCCTGGAGCGACGCGTGGTACAAGGGCCTCGCGGACGGTTCCATCGCGACCCTGGCGATCGGTGCCTGGATGCCTGCCAACTTCACCTCCGGTGTGCCATCCGCCTCCGGCGACTGGCGCGTCGCCCCGCTTCCCCAGTGGACGGCGGGCGCCACGGAGAGCGCCGAGAACGGAGGCAGTTCGCTGGCGGTTCCGAAGGCCGCCAGGAACAAGGAACTGGCCTACGCCTTCGCCGAGTACGTCACCACCGGTGAGGGCGCCTCGGCCCGCGTCGCCGAGGGTGCCTTCCCCGCCACGCGCGCCGACCTCCAGTCCAAGAAGTTCCTCGACACCGAGTTCCCGTACTTCGGCGGTCAGAAGGCCAACGAGATCTTCTCCGAGTCCGCCCGCAACGTCGGCACCGACTGGTCCTACCTGCCCTACCAGGTGTACGCGAACTCCGTCTTCAACGACACCGTGGGCAAGGCATACGTCTCACCCGTGACGCTCGCCGAGGGACTGAACTCCTGGCAGCAGGCCGGTGTCAAGTACGGCGCCGACCAGGGCTTCACCGTCAACAAGTAGCCGACCGACGGCCATCGGCCTTTCCCCGGCCCGTCACACGCGCTGCGCCTGAAGGGGCCCGCACCGTCC
>NZ_JBHXQO010000032.1:0-88311 GCF_042717135.1 Streptomyces sp. NPDC058620 | reverse complement strand
GAGTCGCCAACAGGCGGTCGACGAAGACCAGCTTGTACTTTGCTCCGGCCCCCACAGCTCGCCGCCGGGGCCGCGCGGTCAGGACGGCCTGCTGTTGCTCATGCCACAACGGGCCAACCTCGGCGACGAGTTCAGCAATCACGTCGGCGGTCAGACCTGTGATCCGCTGGCTTCGGATGATCGCTGCACGTGCCCGGTTCCCCACCACACAGTCCATGATCAACGATCAAGGGCCCGACGCGCCACCGCTAACCATGCACGAGCTCGTTAGCCGTGGACGCCGACGGAACCATCCGCCTCCGCGACAGCAAGGTGCCCGCGATGCTCGTCGCCACGACGCCCCAGGCCCTACGGCGCTTCCTTGGTGCTGTGGTCGCCGGATCCCTCTAGTAGGGCTTTGTTAGGTGGTGTCGTAGGTCTGCCATGGGGTGGGTTGTCGGCAGGTGGGGCAGGTTCCGGTCCAGGTGGCTAACAGGTGTTGGAGGAGGGTCAGGGCCTGGTAGAGGGTCAAGCCCTGGCAGGGACTTTTGGGCAGGACCGCTGTTCGGTGAGGAAGAGATGTGCGGCGGTGACGAGGGTGACGTGGCGGTGCCAGCCGGTGAACGAGCGGCCCTCGAAGTGGTCGAGGCCGAGCGTCGTTTTCAGCTCTCGGTAGTCGTGCTCGATGCGCCAGCGTAGTTTCGCAAGACGGACGAGATCACGGGCCGGTATGTCGGCGGGCAGGTTGGAGATCCAGTACTTGACCGGCTCGTCCTCGCCTTCGGGCCACTGCAGGTCAGGGGTGAAATGACCGCCCATGCCGAGGCGGCCGTGCCGCACCAGCCCTGCTACGGCGGGCTCGGGCCGCGTCCGCTGCCCCGCTACCGCACCCGGCCGGTCAGCCTGCGCGAACACGTCCTGGCCGCAGGACGTGGCAAGGCGGTCGCGGTAACCTGGCGCAAGGGCTCGAAAGCCGCCATGTCCGCCCGTTTCGTGTTCCTGCGTGTCCGCCTCGCCGGCCGTCGGCCGAAACCCGCCCCGGACGGAGTCATCGCACTGCGGTGGCTAATCGCCCAGTGCGTAGGCCAGCTGGCGGTCTTCCAGGCCGTGGCGGAAGTCCGCGTTCGCCCCGTAACCGGCGTCCGCAACAAGTACCGCGGGCCGCAGTCCGACGGCGGCCAGCTCATCGAGCATGTCCAGCGCAAGCTGCCACTTCGGCCGGTGACGCTCACTTTGCGGGATCCGGCAGCGGGCCCGCCGGTCCGCGGCCTGGCCCCCGTCCCAGCTGCCCGGCAGGAACAGACGCCAGGACAGCGGACACGAAGCGGTGTCGGACGCGGCATGGACACTGACCCCGATCTGGCAGTTGCCGACCTTGCCCAGAGTGCCGGAGTACTGCCTTGCCACGCCAGGCGAGGACGTCCCGTCCTTCGGGAATCCGGTGTCGTCCACCACCCACACCTGTGGCCGCACCACCGCCACCGCCCGGCGGGCCAGCCTGGCGCGGACCGTGTCCACCGGCCAGGTCGACGACGTCATGAACTGCTGCAACTGCTGATGGTCCACACCCAGCCGCCCAGCCATCGGCTGCATCGACTTCCGACGCCCGTCCAGCAACAGCCCTCGCAGATACAGCCCGCCCTTCACTCGCTGGTCAGCGCGCGCCAAAGGCGCGAACACCTCCCCGGCAAACTCCTCCAACCGACCCCGACACGCGACGAGTTCATCCACCCTCATACCAGCAGGAAACCACCAGAACGACCGCTTGCCCAGACACGTAACAAAGCCCTACTAGTGAGCGGACCACGCCACGCGGACGTATGCAACGAGTACCATACGTATATGGAGCTCAAGCGCACGACGGTCTACGCCGACGCGGCGGACCTCGCCATAATCAAGGAAGCGGCAGGGCGCGAAGGGATCTCGGAGGCAGAGATCATCCGCGAGGCCATTCACCTGGCTGCGCTGTCCAAGCGGACCTGGAGGGCGCCTCTGGCTCTCCCTGTCTTTCGCAGTGAGGATCCGGAGACTGCCGAGCGGGCCGAGGTGGCGCTGGGCCAGATCTGGGACAGGAAGGCGAAGGCGTACGAGGAGTCGAAGCGGCGGCCGCGTCCGTGATTGTCATCGTGGCGGACACGTCTGCCCTGCTCGCCTCCGTCGACGAGAGTCACCCCGACATGAAGGCGACGAGGGAAGTCCTCGAACGGGCCGGCCTGATCGTGCTGTCGCCGCTCGTGCTTGCGGAGGCGGATCATCTTCTGCGCCGGATCGGTGGGGCGGCAGTGCGGGAGCAGTTCCTGGACGGACTTGTCGAGGAAACGAGGAGCGGCAGGATTCAGTTTCCGCAGATCACCGGGGACATGATGGCCACGGCCCGGGGCGTGATGCGCCGCTACGCCGCGCTCGATCTGGACTTGGCGGATGCCGTGAACGTGGTGTTGGCCTCGGAGTTCCGTACGGATGCCGTGCTGACTTTTGACCGGCGTGACTTCCGGAGCATCCGCCCACTCACCGCGCACAAAGCGTTCCGGGTTCTCCCGGACGATGCGTGACTCGGACCCGACCACCCCGGTTTGACCCCCCGCATCCCGCCCCGTAGCCTTGACCCTCGGCGTGTTTACCTGCGCCTACCCCTGAGCACATCCCTCCCGGCCTCGGCGTTCGCGTCGGCTGCCGTGGAGAGGCCGCTCATCCTTCCGGATCGTCGCGGGCTTCGGCCTGTGCGAGCGGCTGGCATCAGGGGATCCGTTCCGAGCGAAAGAGAGATCCGCGTGTACGCCATCGTGCGCAGCGGTGGTCGCCAGCACAAGGTAGCTGTCGGCGACATCGTTGAGGTTGACAAGATTCCCACCGCCAAGGTCGGCGACACCGTAGAGCTCTCTACGCTGCTCGTGGTCGACGGCGACGCCGTCACCAGCGACCCGTGGGTGCTTGCCGGGATCAAGGTTCAGGCCGAGATCGTGGACCACCACAAGGGCGCGAAGATCGACATCCTTCGCTACAAGAACAAGACCGGCTACCGCCGTCGCCAGGGTCACCGCCAGCAGTACACGGCGATCAAGGTCACCGGTATCCCCGCGGCTGCGAAGTAAGGGACTGAGGAGACATGGCACATAAGAAGGGCGCATCGTCCACTCGGAACGGGCGCGATTCCAATGCTCAGCGGCTCGGCGTGAAGCGCTTCGGCGGTCAGGCCGTCAACGCCGGTGAGATCCTGGTCCGCCAGCGCGGTACCCACTTCCACCCGGGCACGGGCGTCGGCCGTGGCGGCGACGACACGCTGTTCGCGCTGACCGCCGGCGCGGTGGAGTTCGGTACGCACCGTGGCCGCAAGGTCGTGAACATCGTTCCGCTCGCCGTCTGATTCAGGCGCACGCGGCACGACACACAGCACCTTCCGAGGGCGGATCTCAGCTTTCCCGGTAATCGGGGAAGCGGGTCCGCCCTCGGCGTGTTACGTACAGAGACATTCCCGTATTTACCTGGAGGCACCAACCATGACCACCTTCGTGGACCGCGTCGAGCTGCATGCCGCCGCGGGTAACGGGGGCCACGGCTGCGCCTCCGTCCACCGTGAGAAGTTCAAGCCGCTGGGAGGCCCCGACGGGGGCAACGGCGGCCGTGGCGGCGACGTGATCCTCGTCGTCGACCAGGCCGTCACCACGCTGCTGGACTATCACCACAGCCCCCACCGCAAGGCCACCAACGGCCAGCCCGGTGCGGGTGACAACCGTTCCGGCAAGGACGGTCAGGACCTCGTGCTGCCGGTGCCCGACGGCACGGTCGTCCTCGACACGGACGGCAACGTGCTGGCCGACCTGATCGGCCAGGGGACCACCTTCATCGCGGGCCAGGGCGGCCGAGGCGGCCTCGGCAACGCCGCGCTGGCCTCCGCTCGCCGCAAGGCCCCCGGCTTCGCGCTGCTGGGCGAGGCGGGCGTGAGCCGGGACATCGTCCTGGAGCTCAAGACCGTCGCGGACGTCGCACTCGTGGGATACCCGAGCGCCGGCAAGTCCTCGCTGATCTCGGTGCTCTCGGCGGCCAAGCCGAAGATCGCGGACTACCCGTTCACGACCCTCGTCCCGAACCTGGGCGTCGTCACCGCCGGATCGACCGTCTACACGATCGCGGACGTTCCCGGTCTCATCCCCGGCGCCAGCCAGGGCAAGGGGCTCGGTCTGGAGTTCCTGCGTCACGTCGAGCGCTGCTCGGTGCTCGTCCACGTCCTGGACACCGCGACGCTGGAGTCCGACCGGGACCCGCTGTCCGACCTCGACATGATCGAGGAGGAGCTCCGGCTGTACGGCGGTCTGGAGGACCGGCCGCGCATCGTCGCCCTCAACAAGGTCGACATCCCGGACGGCCAGGACCTCGCCGACATCATCCGCCCGGACCTGGAGGCGCGCGGATACCGCGTCTTCGAGGTCTCGGCGATCGCGCACAAGGGGCTCAACGAGCTCTCGTACGCCCTCGGCGGGATCATCGCCGAGGCGCGCGCCGCCAAGCCGGCCGAGGAGTCGACCCGCGTGGTCATCCGTCCGAAGGCCGTCGACGATGCCGGCTTCACCGTCAAGCTCGACGACGAGGGCATCTACCGGGTGCGCGGCGAGAAGCCCGAGCGCTGGATCCAGCAGACCGACTTCAACAACGACGAGGCCGTCGGCTACCTCGCCGACCGGCTCGCCCGTCTTGGTGTCGAGGACGCGCTGCGCAAGGCGGGCGCCCGTGCCGGCGACGCCGTGGCCATCGGCTCCGCG
This sequence comes from Streptomyces sp. NPDC058620, assembly GCF_042717135.1. Taxonomy (NCBI): domain Bacteria; kingdom Bacillati; phylum Actinomycetota; class Actinomycetes; order Kitasatosporales; family Streptomycetaceae; genus Streptomyces; species Streptomyces sp. NPDC058620. The sequence goes on along the minus strand of NZ_JBHXQO010000032.1, from coordinate 83,575 downwards.
GAGAACGCGGTCGTCTTCGACTGGGAGCCGACCATGATGGCCGGCGCCGAGATGCTGGGCCGTCGTGGCGAGGACCACCGGCTGGAGGCGCCGCGGCCCGCCGCGCAGCGTCGCCGGGACCGTGAGGGCGAGCGCGACGACCCGCAGCGCGAGTACGACGAGTTCGACCCCTTCTAAGCCCTGTGCGCAGAAGGATTTCTTGAGTGGGTGAGGCCCGTCGCGGCACCGTCGGAAGCGGCGCCGCGACGGGCCTCACTCACACCGCCCGGACCTCGAATTCCCCGTGCCGGAACGGATACTCACCGTCACACTCGCGACAATCGCCTGGTGGTGGCCGGTGTTGGGCGCCAGAGGTGTGCGGATTGGGTAACACGTCTGTGGAGTCGGTCACGGCATGTGCACCCCACTCGGAGCCCAACCTCCCTGGCCAGGCGGTGAACTGCGGGTTTCCAGGGGGCATGCACCGACCGACGTCCGCCTTGCGAGACGGTCACGGAGAGTGCGACCATCACATTGTTCCCTCGTCATCGCAAGGTAGGTCGTCTGTGTCTGTGCCGCACCACGCCAAGCCCCGGACCACTGCTGTCGTACTCGCCGGTGGTACCGGTCAGCGCGTCGGACTGTCGATCCCCAAGCAGCTGCTGAAGATCGCCGGCAAGGCAGTCATCGAGCACACGCTGACCATCTTCCAGAACGCCGAGGGCATCGACGATGTGATCGTGCTGATGGCGCCCGGTTTCGTGCCCGACGTCGAGAAGATCGTCGCCAAGGCCGGACTGACCAAGGTCATCAAGGTCATCGAGGGTGGCAGCACCCGCAACGAGACCACCGAGCGCGCCATCGCGGCCCTCGGTGAGGGCCTTGCCGAGGGCGAGGACCGCAACGTCCTCTTCCATGACGCGGTCCGCCCCCTGCTGTCACAGCGCGTCATCAAGGACTGTGTCGACGCCCTCGACCGCTACCAGGCCGTCGACGTCGCCATCCCCTCCGCGGACACGATCATCGTGACCCGTACGCACGGCGAGGACGGCGAGTTCATCACCGACGTCCCGGACAGGTCCCGGCTGCGCCGCGGCCAGACCCCGCAGGCGTTCAAGCTGTCGACGATCCGCAAGGCGTACAAGATCGCTGCGGGCGACCCCAACTTCCAGGCCACCGACGACTGTTCGGTGGTCCTGCGGTACCTCCCCGACGTGCCGATCTACGTGGTCGCGGGCGACGAGTACAACATGAAGGTGACCCAGCCGGTCGACGTCTTCATCACCGACAAGCTCTTCCAGCTGGCCTCCACCGCGGCTCCCCGCCAGGCCGACGAGGCCGCCTACCGCGAGCTGCTCTCGGGCAAGACGCTGGTCGTCTTCGGCGGTTCGTACGGCATCGGCGCCGACATCGCGACGCTGGCCGAGCAGTACGGCGCGAGCGTCTACGCGCTGGGCCGCTCCACCACCGGCACGCACGTCGAGAACCCGGAGCACGTCGACGACGCGCTGTCCAAGGCGTACGCGGAGACCGGGCGCATCGACTACGTCATCAACACCGCGGGCGTGCTGCGCATCGGCAAGCTGGCGGAGACGGACAACACGACGATCCAGGAAGCGCTGAACGTCAACTACCTGGCGCCGGTCCAGATCGCCCGTGCCTCGTACAAGTACCTGGTGGAGACCAAGGGCCAGCTGCTGCTCTACACCTCCAGCAGCTACACGCGCGGCCGCGCCGAGTACAGCCTCTACTCCTCCACCAAGGCAGCGATGGTGAACCTCACCCAGGCGCTCGCCGACGAGTGGGCGGGTGAAGGCATCCGCGTCAACTGCGTCAACCCCGAGCGCACGGCGACCCCGATGCGCACCAAGGCGTTCGGCCAGGAGCCGGAGGGTTCGCTGCTCTCCTCGGAGGCCGTGGCCCGCACCTCGCTGGACGTGCTGCTGTCCGCGATGACCGGACACGTCATCGACGTCCGGCAGCAGGACCCGACCAGCGACGTCTCCGAATCCTCCGGTTTCGAGCAGGCCCTGGCCTCCGTGCTCGACCGTCAGGAAGATGTGTAATAATTCTCGACAAATGATCTCTTTCGGGCCTTTGTGATCGCATTCCGCGAACGCAAAGGCCCGAATGCGTGAAGACCCGACTTCACATTTCCCTCAATACGTGAATCAAACCGGCACCCCCCTGGAGCAGGTTCTTCGTGATTTCGACAGCCATTCGCCTGGCCCGCGTGGGCAGCCGGTCAGAGCTGGCCGCGGCCGTACTGATGATGCTGGGATATCCCTTCATCATGTTTGCCGCGCTTCTGCCCGATATCTGGTTCTTCGCGGCGGCCGCGGCTGTCACGTACATCGCGGACTGGTATCTCCATCATCGCGGCAGTTACATCATCAACCGGCTCGGCAAGGTGCGTGCGGGACTCTCCATTCGCTTCCTGCTCCGGCAGCTGATGGTCGTCCTCCTGCTGGCCCGGCTGGACCTCGCCTCGGAACGGATCTTCTACGCGGCGGTCGCCTGCTTCCTGATCTTCTACAGTCTTCAGGCCCCGCACGGCGCGATGACGACCCTGGTCCGCATGCGCCGCACCATGCCGGTCGTCACCCGCAACGTGGACCTGCACTCCGTGCGCATCCCCGACGCACCGCCGCGCGCGCTGCTGCACCGTTCGGCCGAGAAGATGCTCCACCTCGACATCCCCGCGGTGGCCGGCATCCTCATCGCCGCCGGTACCGGCGTGGACGCCATCGGGTACGCCGGAGCCGCGCTCACCCTGCTGCTGGCGCTCGCCTTCAACGCGGTGCTCATCCCGTACCTGCGCCGCGGCCGGCTGGTCCCCCCGGCGGCTGCCGTGCTCAAGGCCGTGGACGGCTGGCTGAGCGAGTACCAGCCGACCGTCGTGCTCTACTTCTCCGGCTCCAACGAGTCGGCGTACCAGGGCAACATGTGGCTCGACACCATGGCGAAGATCGACGGACGGCCGCTGATCATCATGCGCGAGCGCGGTCTTGTGCCGCAGCTCGCCGAGACCTCGGTGCCGGTCCTCTGCGTCCCGGCGGGTACCCACCTGATGAACCTGGACCTCTCCACCGTCCGGGTCTGCCTCTATCCCGCCAACGTCGGCAAGAACATCCACATGCTGCGCGTCCCGACGATGAAGCACGTCTTCATCGGGCACGGCGACAGTGACAAGCTCGCCAGCGTCAACCCGTACTCCAAGGTGTACGACGAGGTGTGGACGGCCGGCCGAGCGGGCCGCGACCGCTACGCGCTGGCCGACGTCGGCATCCGTGACGAGGACATCGTCGAGGTCGGGCGGCCGCAACTGGCGCCGATCACGACCTGGACCGGCACCGCGAAGAACCCCATCCCGACCGTGCTGTACGCCCCGACGTGGGAGGGCTGGGACGACAACCCCGGCAACACCTCTCTGCTGCTCGCGGGCGAGAACATCGTGCGCCGCCTGCTGAACGCCGAGAAGCCGGTGCGGGTCATCTACAAGCCGCACCCCTTCACCGGCATCCGCAACGCCAAGGCCAAGGCCGTCAACGCGCGGATCCGGGACATGCTGAGCAAGGCGGCGGCGGAGCGTGCCGCCGAGCCGCGCTGGGCCGAGGAGGCCGCCGCTGCCGCTGCCGGGCAGAACGCCGCGAAGGCCGAGCTGGCGAGGATCGAGGCGGCACTCGCCGAGCTGGCGAAGTCCGGGCGGTCCGGCGGCGACGACGCCGAGGAGTCGCGCGTCTCGCTCGCCGACCCCTCGCGCCAGGACCGGGTCGAGGCCCTGCGGGCCGAGTGGAACGACGCCTACTGGCGTTCCTTCGGCTGGTGGGAGCACAAGACGGTGACCGGGGCGCAGCCCAAGCTGTACCACTGCTTCAACGAGTCCGACGCCATGGTCTCGGACATCTCCAGTGTGGTGTCCGACTTCATCGCGAGCGGTAAGCCGTACGCGGTCACCGACTCGGCGGAGCTGGGTGCCGAGGAGTTCAAGCGGCAGAACACCGCCGTACGGGCCGCGGTCATCCTCTCCAACGGCGCCGACGAGATCGGCGAGCTGCTGGACGCGATCGCCGACAGTGCGGCGGACCCGCTGGCCCACGCCAGGCACGAGCTGAAGAGCTACCTGCTCGGCCCGGACGAGCCGACCTCCCTGGAGCAGTTCAACGCCGCCGTGCGCGCGCTCGCGGCCAAGGCCGAGGCGCGCAACGCCGGGGTCAGGCAGCGGATCGGGGAACAGCCCGTGCCAGAGCCCGACCTCGAGGACGAGTCCAGTGGTGCGGGGGACGGCGAGGAGCAGATCGTCGCCGATGCCGTGGCCGCGGCCGGCGCGGACGCGGAGGTCGGCACCGGCCCCTCGGCGGTCCGCTGACCTTCCCCGGGCGGGCAGGTCGTCGCGGCGGCCGGGCAACCCATCGGACGGCCCGTGCATCTCTCCAGGAGAGGGATGTACGGGCCGTTCTGCGTGTTGTCACACACAAGATAGATTTGATCGGCACTCTGTCTCATTTGTGATGAGAATTGACGAGATGGGTACTGCCGAGATGGTCATGGATGCCAACGAGACCGATGCCCGCTGCCCCGCGGCCGAACCCGACGCCGTAGCACCCGACGCCGTAGCACCCGATGCCGTCGAACCCGACGTCAGCATCGTCATCGGAGCCTACGAGGCCATGCCCTATCTGATCCGCTGCCTGGAGTCCGTCGAGGGGCAGACGCTTCCGGCCGGACGCATGGAGATCGTCGCCGTCGACGACGGTTCCACGGACGGCACGGGGGAGTACCTGGACTCCTTCGCCGCCCGCACCGCCATTCCCATGCGCGTCGTCCACCAGGCCAACTCCGGTGGCCCCAGCGGGCCCCGCAACGTCGGACTCGGTCTGGCCCGGGGGCGGTACGTCTTCTTCCTCGACGCCGACGACTACTTCGGCCCGGAAGCGCTGGAGCGGATGGTCGCGATGGGCGACCGCGCCGGTACGGACGTGGTCCTCGGCAAGATCGTCGGCGTCAACAGGGGTGCGGCCAAGTCGATGTGGAAGGAGACGGTCGAGCGCGCCGACCTGTACCGCTCCAACGTCAAGTTCACCCTGAGCGCCCAGAAGCTCTTCCGGCGCTCGCTCCTCCAGCGCCTCGGGATGTCCTTCGACGAGAAGCTCAGGACGGGCGAGGACGCGCTCTTCACCATGGAGGCGTACCTACGGGGAAGCGGTGTCTCCGTGGTGGCGGACTACACCTGCTACTACCTCGTCGGCCGGGACGACGGCAAGCACGTGACCAAGAGCGGCACCTACGTACTGCGGTTCGATTCGGCGCGGGCGCTGATGGACCTGATCGCGACCCACCTGCCCCCGGGCCCCCGCCGGGACTCTCTGATGGTGCGCCCGTTCGTCATCACATTGCTGCCACAATTCGGACCCAATCTGCTGAAGCAGTCGAAGGCCGTACGTGCGAAGAAGATGGCGCTCGCGGCGCCGCTGCTCGCGGCGTACTGGACGCCCGGACTGGCTCGTGGACTGAAGGTGAACGAACGGCTCAGGCTCGCCTGCGTGGCGCAGGGCCGGCTCGATCTGCTCCTCGATGTGATGCGGTTCATGAAGGCCAAGAGCGAGCCCGCACTGGTCCACGAAGGCCGCCCATCCCGGCTGTACCTTGCGTATCCCCACTTCAGGGACGGTTCGGGGCTGCCCGACTCGGTGTACGAGGTGACGGTCACCGAGTGGATCGGCGGCCGGCGGGTCGAGGCGCCGGAGCCGAGGCCCTGTGTCTCCATCGCGCGTCGCGTGGTGCGCAAGATCCACCGGACGGCCCTCCGGGTGCTGCGGGGACCTCGGTCGCGCCGGGTGCGAACAGGCACTCGTACCAGGGCCTGAACGTGGCGAAGCACCCCCCGTGCGAAGGGAATTGTGACGGGCGTCACTCCATGCTGCGGGGCAACCATGAGACCTTGGTGAGAGTCTCATTCACGCCCCGTCTTCCTGGGGTTCACGTCTGAAAGTCCCCCGGAAAGGCCCTCTCGCCGTGGCGTCCCGACCTGTCGAAACCATTCCCGCAGAGCTCAGCCGTCTCATGAAGTACTTCCCCGAGACACCGGTCGAGGAGCGCACCGCCTTTCATACCGCCGCCAAGGACTTCCTGGCGCAGGCGGCGCCCAAGCTGGTCAGGCAGTTCTCGCCGATGGCCCGGGTCAAGTGGCATCTGGCGGCCAGCGGGCGCGGGGACGAGCTCGTCGACGTCCTGCACTACGAACGTGAGAACCCCGGCGTCTTCGCGGTCAAGGGCATCCGGCGGGCCCGCATCGAGCTGCCCGGCGTCGAGAGCTCCTCGCTGCCTCCCACCGTGCGCAACTTCACCCGCAGCGAGCTCCCGGTACGAGGCAAGCTGACCGACCTGGCCTGGCAGGACGGGCGCCTGGTCGTCCGCGGCTACGCCTACATCCCCAACGTCCCCTCGGCGACCGGCAAGCGCTCGCTGCGCGTCGCCGTGCTGCGCCGGCAGGGCAGCAGGAGCACCATCCCGCTGCGGCTGCGCACCGTCCTGGAGCCCATGGCGACGGCGGAGGCCAAGGGTGCCCTGCACTGCTACGACTGGTCGGGCTTCGAGATCGCCATCGACCCGTCGCGCCTGCGGACCCGTGGCCAGTGGCAGTCGGGCACCTGGCGTCTCGGCATCGGCATCCCGCGCCCCGGCGGCATGTCCGTCGGCAGCGTGCTCAAGAGCAACAGCGGAGCCGCGGGACACAGCCAGGTGCACGTGCTGGACGACGGCGTGCGGCTCGTCGCCGGTTACGACCGCAACCGTCTGAAGCTCTCAGTGGACGTCGTGCCGGCCGAGGTCGAGTCGCAGGAGATGGACGACAACGGCCTCACGGTGACGCTCCGCTCGCGCGGCACGTCGGCCGCGGGCAGGACCCCCACGGCGCTGCGCATCGACCACGAGGGCACCGGGTTCTCGGCCGACCTCCCCCTGGAGGCCGGCGGCCCCGGCACCGACGGCTGGAACCGGCACACCGCGCGCCTGCCCTTCGGTGACCTGCCCGTCGCGGGCGTCGTCCCCGGCAAGGCCCGGAAGTACCGCACCCTGATCGTCTTCGCGGACGGCACGACGCGCCGCGCCACCATCGGACAGTCCCTGCGCACCGGTGTGCAGCAGCTGCCCGGCACCCTCGAATTCGCCGTGCTCACCGACGGCGCGGGCAACTTCACCCCGCAGCTCCGTACCGCCCAGCCCGTCGTCGACACGACCGAATGGTCCGCGAACGGCGAACTGACGCTGTCCGGTACGTACACGGGCCCGGCCGAGAAGATGAAGTTCGTCCTGCGCCACAGCGGGCGCAACGAGGACAAGCCGCTGCCCGCCGAGTTCGAGAACGGGCGCTTCACCGCCCGCCTCACGCCCGACGCCATGCCCGCGTACGACGGGACGCTCCCGCTCCGGGCCGGCCGCTGGCTCCCGTTCCTGCGCGCCCGCGACGAGTGGAACCACCGGCACGACATCCCCGTGACGATCCGCCCCGACCTGGTCTCCCTGCTGCCCTCGGCCCACGACGGCGCCCGCCGGACGTACACCCTGGAGCGGCTGGACTACGACCGGATCTTCCTGGAGTCGGGTCCCGTCCTGGAGCCCGAGCTGCGCGGCGCGTACCGCCAGCGGCTCATGCGGGACGTGTACACCCCCGAGCAGCGCAAGCTGCCGCTGCGCGAGGCCGTGCTCTACAACAGCTTCGGCGGCAAGCAGTTCTCCGACTCGCCCCGTGCCGTCTACGAGGAGCTCGTACGCCGCGGCACCGAGGTCGAGCACATCGCGATGGTCCACGACGAACAGGTCGTGCTGCCGCCGGGTGTCCGCGGAGTGCTGTGGGGCAGCCGGGAGTGGTACGAGGCGCTGGCCCGCAGCCGCTACATCGTCACCAACGGCGGCATCCGCGAGTGGTTCGTCCGCCGTGAGGGCCAGGTCGTCGTCCAGACCTGGCACGGCACGCCCCTCAAGCGCATCGGTGCCGACCTGCTCGGCACCCCGCAGGCCAACCTCGCCTACATCTCCAGCCTGCCGCAGCGTTCGCGCCAGTACAGCCTCTTCATCACGCCGAACGCCTTCACGACGCCGATCATGACCAACTCCTTCCGCCTCCAGTGCGAGGTCCTGGAGGCGGGCTACCCGCGCAACGACGTCTTCCACGCCCCGGACCGGGTCAAGCGTGCGGCGGCCGTACGGGAGAAGCTGGGCATCCCCGCGGGCAAGAAGGTCGTCCTGTACGCGCCGACCTGGCGCGACGACCAGCGGTACGGCGGCCGGCGCTTCAAGCTCGACAACCAGATCGACGTCACCGCGGCCCAGGAACAGCTCGGGGACGACCACGTGCTGCTCTACCGCAAGCACCACAAGGTGCTCGACAGCATCCCGGGCGCGGGCCAGGGCTTCGTCTGGGACGTCACGTACTACCCGGACATCGCCGACCTCTACCTGATCGCGGACGTGCTGATCACGGACTACTCCTCCGTGCTCTTCGACTTCGCCCACTCGGGCCGGCCGATGCTGTTCTTCACGTACGACCTGGAGCACTACCGGGACACCCTGCGCGGCTTCTACTTCGACTTCACGTCGCGCGCCCCGGGCCCGCTGATCAAGACCTCCACCGAACTCGTCGACGCCATCCGCAACATCGAAGCGGTGACGGAGGAGTACAAGGAGAAGTACGCCCAGTTCCGGGTGGACTTCTGCGAGCCCTCCGACGGCCGCGCCTCGGCGCGGGTCGTCGACCGGATGCTGACGATCAACAACGACTGACGCTGTTCCGGGCGGCCGCGCCCGGCACCTCCCTCCGCAGTCTGTCGAGGCCGGCCATCGAGGCTGTCCATCGAGCGGAATGGGCAGGCGCCGTGCGCGGCCGCTCGCGTACTGTGCTGCTCGGGGACGGCCCCCGGAAGCCCGGGCCACGGGGGCCTGCGACGGCCCCTCCGCCAAGCGCCGGGCGAGCCAGAGTGAGGAAGTACGTGTCAGCTGCCAGGCCGGGCGTGACCGGCGCCCGCAGGATCGTGGTCAAGATCGGTTCCTCCTCCCTCACGACGGCCGCAGGCGGCCTCGACGCCGACCGTGTCGACGCCCTCGTCGATGTCCTGGCCGGCGTCAGGAGCGGCGGGGAGAAGGAGATCGTCCTCGTCTCCAGTGGCGCGATCGCCGCCGGACTCGCCCCGCTCGGGCTGGTCCGCAGGCCCAAGGACCTGGCCCGTCAGCAGGCCGCTGCCAGCGTCGGCCAGGGACTTCTGGTCGCCCGCTACACCGCCTCGTTCGCGCGCTACGGCGTACGCGTCGGGCAGGTGCTCCTCACCTCCGACGACACCAGCCGGCGCGCCCACTACCGCAACGCGTACCGCACGCTCGACCAGCTCCTCGACATGGGCGCCCTGCCCGTCGTCAACGAGAACGACACCGTGGCCACCGACGAGATCCGGTTCGGCGACAACGACCGGCTCGCGTCGCTCGTCGCCCACCTCGTCCACGCCGACCTCCTGGTCCTCCTCTCCGACGTCGACGGTCTCTACGACGGTGACCCCCGGACCCCGGGTGCCTCGCGTGTCGTGGAGGTCAACGGACCTGAGGACCTGGAAGGTGTCACGATCGGCAGCGCCGGGAAGGCGGGCGTCGGCACCGGCGGGATGGTGACCAAGGTCGAAGCCGCCCGGATCGCCAGCGCCGCCGGAATCCCCGTCGTCCTCACCTCCGCGAGCCGGGCCGCCGACGCCCTCGCCGGCCGCGACACCGGCACGTACTTCCACCCGACCGGACGCCGCTCCGCTGACCGGCTGCTCTGGCTCGCCCACGCGTCGACCCCGCAGGGTGCCCTGACCCTCGACGACGGTGCCGTACGGGCCGTGGTGGACCGCCGCACCTCGCTGCTGCCCGCCGGAATCTCCGCGGTCGAGGGCGAGTTCACCGCGGGCGACCCCGTGGAGCTGCGCGACCTCTCCGGCCGGGCCGTCGCCCGCGGCCTCGTCAACTTCGACGCGAAGGAGATCCCCCAGCTGCTCGGCCGGTCCACCCGGGAGCTGGCACGGGAACTCGGCCCCGCCTACGAACGCGAGGTCGTACACAGAGACGATCTGGTCATCCTGGCACCTCGGCTCACCCCCCGGATCGGCTGAAAGTCCAGACATTCGACAGAGACCTTCACCAAAAGCGCCCCACGCCCGGCCCGGGACTGGTCAACTTTGTAGCGGGGACACAAGGCGTACAGCACAACAACGTATTCACAGGAGGCCGCCGGTGAGACGAGCGCGCCCGGGGGCGCCGCCCCGAGGGACGGGAAGCCGCGCCCTGACCAGCGTCGGAGCGGGCTCCGACTTCGGTGCGGGGCTGCCCACGGACAGCACCACGGACCGCGCCACCGAGCAGGAACCGATGGCGGCGCGGGAGGAACGGACCCAGTCGAAGCTCTGGCACATCACCCTCAGCGTTTCGGGTAGGGAGATCCCGCTGAAGGAGGTCAGACGTGGCCTGGAGCAGCTGGCCCACGACCATCCGTTCCTGCTGACCAGCCGGTACGCCAACGACCACGCGGAGATCCGCTACTGGGAAGAGGCCCGCGACCTCCACGACGCGGCGGCGGTCGCCCTGCGGCTGTGGGGCGAACACCGCTCCAGCGCCAGGCTCCCGCCCTGGGAGATCGTCGGCCTGGAGGTCATCGACCGGGAGACGTACCACCTGCGCATCGCCGAGGGGTACGGGCCACCGCCCGCGGCCCCGGTCGGGGTGCACCCGTACTGAGCGGGCCGGCAGTCCTTTCGGGACGGCCGTCTCGCATCACGGGATACGTGAGGGATGCCCGCAGTGTGCGCATTACCCTGCGGGCATGACCACGCTTTCGCCGTACGACAACATGTCCCCGGTCGCCCAGGCCGCCTACCGGGCACGCGCCGCCGCCGCGGACATCGCACCACTCCCGCGCTCGGCGAAGGACGACGCGCTGCTGGCGATCGCGGACGCCCTCGAAGTGCGCACCGGCGAGATCGTCGCGGCGAACGCCGAGGACGTCGCCCGCGCCCGCGAGGCCGGGACCAGCGAGTCGATCGTCGACCGGCTCACCCTCACCCCCGAGCGCATCCGCGCCATCGCCGCCGATGTGCGCGACGTGGCGGCGCTGCCCGACCCGGTCGGCGAAGTGGTGCGCGGCTCCACCCTCCCCAACGGCATCGACCTGCGTCAGGTCCGGGTGCCGCTCGGCGTGGTCGGGATCATCTACGAGGCACGCCCCAACGTGACGGTGGACGCCGCCGCCCTCTGCCTCAAGTCGGGCAACGCCGTCCTCCTGCGGGGCTCCTCCTCCGCGTACGCCTCGAACGTCGCCCTCGTACGGGTGGTGCGTGACGCCGTCGGAGGCTCCGGCCTCCCCGCCGACGCGGTGCAGCTGGTGCCGGGGGAGAGCCGCGACTCGGTACGGGAGCTGATGCGGGCCCGCGGCCTGGTCGACGTACTGATCCCGCGCGGCGGTGCCTCCCTGATCCGCACGGTCGTGGAGGAGTCCACGGTGCCCGTGATCGAGACCGGCACCGGCAACTGCCACGTCTACGTCGACGCGCAGACCGACCTCGCCATGGCCGTCGACATCCTGATCAACTCCAAGGCGCAGCGCCCGAGCGTGTGCAACGCGGCCGAGACGCTGCTCGTCCACAAGGACGTCGCCGCCGAGTTCCTGCCCATGGCCCTGGACGCCCTGGCCGAGGCGGGTGTGACGGTCCACGGCGACGAACGGGTCATGGAGTACGCCGAAGGCTCGAAGGCCACCCTGGTGGAGGCGACGCCGGAGGACTGGGAGACCGAGTACCTCTCGTACGACATCGCGGCGGCCGTCGTCGAATCGCTGGACGCGGCGGTCGCGCACATCCGGCTCTGGTCCTCGGGCCACACCGAGGCGATCGTGACCACATCACAGGCGGCGGCCCGCCGGTTCACCCAGTTGGTCGATTCCACGACGGTCACGGTGAACGCCTCCACCCGCTTCACGGACGGCGGCCAGTTCGGATTCGGCGCCGAGATCGGTATCTCGACGCAGAAGCTGCACGCCAGGGGCCCCATGGGGCTTCCGGAGCTGACGTCCACGAAGTACATCGTGACCGGGGACGGCCACATCCGGTAGCCGCCGGGGCGCCGAGTTCGTGCGCTCCCTGCCCAAATCGACCCGGCGCGGCTACGCTGAAGCTGTGCCGGACGACGTGGGAGGCAGGCCGTTCCAGGACGGCTGGGAGCCCGACGACGACCGCGGGGGCGCGGACGAGGACTTCGCCTCCGTGGTGTTCGACGAGGACTTCGTACGGGCCGCCGAGGTCCATGAACCCACCGCGGTGGAGCGGCTGGTCTCCGCAGCACAGGCGCGAGCCGAGGCCGAGGCCGCCCGGGCGCGCTCCGGCGGCGGCCCCCTGGACGACGACGGCTACGACGCGGACGGCGTGTACGGCCGCAGGCGGTCCTTCGAGGGCTCCGCGGACCCCGACGGGGACGAGGACGACTACAGCGGCCCCTACGGGCGTCACGGCGGCGCGCTGCGCCCCTACCGCGGCTCCGCCCGCTGGCACCGGCCGGTGGCCTGGCTGCTCGCCCTGTTGATGGGCATCGGGATGGTCGCGCTCGCCTTCTCCGCCGTGTACCGCGGCGCCGCGGGCAACCGCCAGGACCAGATTCCGCAACCGGTGACGAGCGGCGTCGACAAGCCGGGCGCCGGGCGCTCGGTCCCGGCCGGCCACGCGCGCCCCACGGTCTCCGCCGTCCCCCGCACCCCCTGACGGCAGGCCGCCCCCGCGGACCGCCTTCCTTCTTCTGGCGTCCCCCGCGTTTACCTTCCCCCCGATCGACCTACCCTGAAGATGTGACCCCTCTTCTCTTCCGGAGGGGGCTTCTCACTTGTCCGGATGTGCGCCCGCGTACGTGAGGACAGGGCCTGCCCGACGCCTTCCGGCCACAGCGGACCGTAGCGCTCACGGCCCCCCGGCCGGTGACGTGGAGATCGGGAGAAGTCATGACTGGTCGCGGAGAACCGCCAGAAGACCCACCCGAGAACCCCGCGGGTGGCGAGGACGAGTACCGCTCGCTCGTCTTCGACGAATCGTTCGTCCGCGCTGCCCGGCTTCAGGAGTTCTCCGCACAGGAACGCATGGGCGACCACGCCCTCGCCGTCCGCTCACTGCCCGGCCGCGCCGCCCACAACGGCTCCAAGGCCGCCATCGCCCTCGTCGTGCTCATCGCCCTGGCCTTCGCCACCGCCGTGTACATCGGCTTTCGCCACCCCTATCCGCCGCCCACCGTCAGGCACGCCCAGCCGCTCAAGTCGACCGTGGTGCCCCTCACCCCCCAGGACGCCGTACCGGGCGGTACCCCCACCGCTCTCTACGCGGCGAGCCCGGCAGCGGAATTCCGGACCGGCGCCGAAGGGATCAATCTGCCGGCGATCCGGCGCACGCACAGCTTCTCCGAGAGCCAGGTGACAGCGGCCCTGACCACGGTCAAGGACTACCTGGTGGGGTCCTCGCTCGACGCCGACGTGCTGACCGGGACGACCACCCGGCCGGTCGAACGCCTGCTGGACCCCGACCAGACGGCCCAGTTCGACCGGAGCATGAGCGCACCGGTCAGCGACGGCCGGCACTCCGCCACCGGCTGGCTCGTGCGGTTCGATCCAGAGGACGTGGAGCTCGCCGACCCGAAGGTCAGGGTCCAGGGCACGCTCGCCTACGCGGAGGCCGGAGCGGACACCCTGGAGGTGGTGTCCGACCACACGTTCACGTACGCGCTCCGCCCGGTCGTGTCCGGCCCGCAGAAGGAGGACGGTGCCTCGCTGTTCACCGTACGGCGGGAGCTGCACTTCCAGTTCGACCGGGAGGATCTGCGGCTCCACCGCCTGGAGGTCCGGACGGCCCATGTCCAGGCCGGACCCCAGGCGTGCTCGGCGGAGACCGCCGGTGCGCTGGTACCGCTGCTCGCGGGGGAGCGGGCGGACAACCGTGGACCGGCCGGCACGGACCCGTATGCCACGGGCCCGCGCACGGCGGCGCTGTGCGGAACGCTCGCGGTCAGCTCCGGCCTGCCCCGGAACCCTCCTCCGGGTCCTGCGGCCGACGGCTCCCCGGCCCGTCCGTAGCACCGGAGCCGGCGCCCGTGAACTTGTCCCGGAGCTTGCCGCCCAGGTCCCCCGCACCGCCCGCGATGTCACCCACGAGCTTCATCAGCGGGTCCTTGCTGGAGCGCACCGTGTCCGCGTAGTGCGAGGCCGACTCCCGGAAGGAGTCCGTGACCGAGGTGTCCTTGTCCTCGTCGCGCCGGGGGTAGTGGCCGTCCATGATCCGCTGGTGGTCCCGGGTCTCCGACCACTTCTTGAGCTCGGCGGCCCGTACCGTGGTGAACGGGTGGGAGCGGGGCAGCACGTTGAGGATCTTCAGCACGGAGTCGCGCAGGTCGCCGCCCTTCTCGTACTCGTCGGCCTGGGCGAGGAACGCGTCCACGTTCATCTCGTGCAGGTGGTTGCCACCGGCGATCTTCATCAGGCCGCGCATCGAGGCCTGCAGATCCTGTCCGACCAGCAGCCCCGCCCGGTCCGCCGACAGTTCGGACTTGCGGAACCATTCGCGCAGCGCCGTCACGATCGTCATGATCGCGACGTTGCCGAGGGGAATCCAGGCGACCTTGAGGGCCAGGTTCGTGAGGAAGAGCAATATCGTCCGGTACACCGAGTGGCCGGAGAGCGCGTGGCCCACCTCGTGGCCCACGACGGCCCGCATCTCCTCCTCGTCCAGCAGCTCGACCAGACCCGTCGTCACCACGATGATCGGCTCGTCGAGACCGATGCACATCGCGTTCGGCTGGGGATTCTGGGTGACGTACATCGGAGGGACCTTCTCCAGGTCCAGGATGTAACAGGCGTCCCGCAGCATCGCGTTGAGATGGGCGAACTGGGCGTCGCTCACCCGGACGGAGTCGGAGAGGAAGAGCAGCCGCAGACTGCGCTCGGGGAGGAGCCCGCTGAGTGCCTTGAAGACGGTGTCGAACCCCGTCAGCTTGCGCAGGGCCACCAGGGCAGAGCGGTCCGCCGGATGCTCGTACGCCCGGGAGGAGATTCCCGGGAATCTCCTGCGCTGCCTGCTCGGCACGTTCTCGTGGCTGCTTTCGGTCATGGAAGGCCCCCTGTTCGTACGAGATGTCGCTCGTCCCCCTGGCAATTCCCAGCGTATGTGCTGGCGCTACGGTGTGGCGGGGGGCTGTGGATAACTTTGAGGAGCACCCCAAATGCCGTACACCGTCGCACTGCTCGCCGCCGCATCCGCGGACCAGGGGCCGGGCGACGCGCTTCGGATCGTGCTGCTCGGCTCGATCGTCGGCGCCGCTCTGCTCGCCTGGTTCCTGCTGCGTGGATACGGCAACGAGGACAACAACGACTGAGTCGGCGTGAGCGTGCCCGAGGCGCCCGCATACGATGTCGGCGACGTCTTCCTTCCGACTCCCGACGAAAAGGTCCCGCCGAAGATGAGCCTCACGAGCACCGCGCACCAGCTGGTCACTCTCGCCTCCGAAGGCGGCGAGTCCGGTGGTAACCACGAAAGCCTCAACCCGTACCTCACCGGCGGCGGTGCGCTCCTCGCGCTGCTGCTCCTGCTGTGGATCACCACCCGCTTCAACCGCGACCGCTGAGGCAGAGGCGTACGGCCGTACCAGTAGGGTCTGCACGCATGGGAGAGCAGGAAGTGCCTACCGGCCGCGGCAAACGCCGACTCGGCGTCATGGGCGGGACGTTTGACCCGATCCATCATGGACACCTGGTGGCGGCCAGTGAAGTGGCCGCCCAGTTCCACCTCGACGAGGTCATCTTCGTCCCGACCGGGCAGCCCTGGCAGAAGAGCCACAAGCAGGTCTCGCCGGCCGAGGACCGCTATCTGATGACGGTCATCGCCACGGCGTCGAACCCGCAGTTCTCCGTGAGCCGCCTGGAGATCGACCGTGGCGGACCGACGTACACCATCGATACGCTGCGGGACCTGCGCGCGATCCACGGTGACGCGGACCTCTTCTTCATCACCGGCGCCGACGCCCTTTCCCAGATCCTCACCTGGCGGGACGCCGAGGAGCTGTTCTCGCTCTCCCACTTCATCGGCGTGACCCGACCGGGGCATGTGCTCACGGACGACGGACTGCCGGAGGGCGGCGTCTCCCTCGTGGAGGTTCCGGCGCTGGCCATCTCCTCCACGGACTGCCGTGCGAGAGTCGCGCAAGGAGATCCGGTCTGGTATTTGGTACCGGACGGAGTGGTCCGGTACATCGACAAGCGCCAGCTGTACCGCGGCGAATGAGCCACGGAGAGGGGCACCGGTGAACGACCGACAGAACCCGTACGACCCGTACTATCAGCAGCCTCAGATCGTCGGCTACGACGAGTACGGGCAGCCGGTGTATCAGCAGCAGGGGCAGCAGCCGTACGACCCGTACGCGGAGCAGACCCAGCAGCCCCAGCAGGGTCAGAGCGGCGATCAGGGCTACGGATACGACCCGTACGCCCAGCTGCCGCAGCAGCCCCAGCAGTACGACCCCTACGCTCCCCAGCAGCAGCAGCAGCAGCAGCAGCAGCAGCCGTACCCGCAGACCGCGCCGCAGCACCAGCCCGCGCAGCCCCAGGGGCAGGGCTACGGCAGCGGCTACGGCGACTACGGATACGACTCGGGCCCGCAGCGGCCCGCAGCGGCTGACAGCACCCAGCAGTGGAGCATCCCGCAGCAGGGCGCCGCGCCCGTGGTGGCCCCGCCGGAGCCCGAGCGGCCGTTCGAACCCGACCCGGAACCGGTCGTCCCGGGCCAGCGCAGCGGCGCTCCCGACTACCGCACCGAACAGTTCTCGTTCATCGAGGAGCCCGACGAGGACTCCGAAGACGTCATCGACTGGCTGAAGTTCACCGAGAGCCGCAGCGAGCGGCGCGAAGAGGCACGGCGCCGCGGCCGCAACCGGATCGTCGCCCTGATCGTCGTCGCGGTGCTCGTGGTGGTCGGTGGCGCGGGGTACCTCTGGGCCACCGACGGCATCCCCGGGCTCTCCGGGGCGGAGGAGCCGAAGGCCGCCGATGCGGGTTCGCAGCAGCGGGACGTCATCGTGGTGCACCTCCACAACACCAAGCAGGGCGGCACCTCCACGGCGCTGCTCGTCGACAACACCACGACCAAGCAGGGCACCACCGTTCTCCTGCCGAACTTGCTCGCCGTCGCCAACGACGACGGCTCGACCACCACGCTCGGCAGGTCCGTCGACGACGACGGGTCCAGCGCCACGAGCGAGTCGATCGACACCCTGCTGGGCACCAGCATCAGCGGCACGTGGCGACTCGACACCCCGTACCTGGAGAATCTGGTCGAGCTGGTCGGCAACATCGAGGTCGACACGGACACCGATGTGCCCGACGTGCAGAAGGGCGCGTCGCCTCTGGTGAACAAGGGGGAGGCACAGACGCTGAGCGGCCAGATGGCCGTCGCGTACGCCACCTACCGCGGCCCGGACGAGCCCGAGGCGAAGCAGCTGCTGCGGTTCGGCCAGGTCATGCGGAGTGTTCTGCGCAAACTGTCGGAGGACCCCGCGGCCGCGACGGTCACGGTGGAGACCCTGGGCCAGATCCTTGACCCCTCGCTGCCCGAGCGAGACCTCGGAGCGTCCCTCGCGAAGCTCGCGGGGCGCGCCAAGGTCGGCGACTACAAGACCGCGCTCCTGCCGGTCCAGCCCGACGGAACGCTCACCGAGAAGGCCACGAACAGTGTGGTCAAGGACGTGCTCGGCGGTGCTGTGAAGGCGCCGGACAAGGACGCGGCGGTCCGGGTGGGCATCAAGAACGCCACCGGGAACACCGAGGTCCCCGAGAAGGCCCGCGTGCAGCTGATCAACGGTGGCTATGCCTACGTCGACGGCGGGAAGAGCGATACGGCGGCCTCGTCGACGGTCACCTACCGCACGTCCGAGGACAAGGCGAAGGCGACCGAGGTCGCCAAGACGCTGGGGCTGCCGACGAGCTCGGTACGCAAGGGCGAGCCCGCCGCGAACGCCGATGTGTCCGTCGTACTCGGCCAGAACTACAGGATCAAATAGCGAAACGACGCCATCGAACGATCGTCGTAGGGGCTGTCGGCGGTCCGTGAGACCCTAGAGGTTGATCTGACCGCCGACGAAAGCCTGCATGTGACCGCCACGGACCGCTCCATCGAGCTCATCAACGCCGCCGCTCAGGCGGCCGCCGACCGGCTCGCGCACGACATCATCGCCTACGACGTCAGCGACGTGCTGTCGATCACCGACGCCTTCCTGCTGGCCTCGGCCCCCAATGACCGCCAGGTCAAGTCGATCGTCGACGAGATCGAGGAGCGGCTGCAGAAGGAGCTCGGTGCCAAGCCGGTGCGCCGCGAAGGGGACCGCGACGCCCGCTGGATCCTCCTCGACTACGTCGACATCGTGATCCACGTCCAGCACAGCGAGGAGCGTGTGTTCTACGCGCTCGAGCGCCTGTGGAAGGACTGCCCCGAGATCGGTCTCCCGGAGGACGCTCTCAAGACCCGCGGCAAGGCCGCGGAGCACGCCCAGCTCAACGGTGTCCCGGAAGGTGAGCAGCACTGAACGGCAGCAGCAGCGGCAGGGGCCGCAGGATCGTCCTCTGGCGTCACGGTCAGACGGCGTGGAATCTGGAGCGCCGTTTCCAGGGCTCCACGGACATCGAGCTCACCGAAGCGGGCATCGGGCAGGCCCGTCGGGCCGCCCGGCTGCTCGCCTCGCTGAAGCCGGACGCCATAGTGGCCTCGGACCTGCGGAGGGCCTCGGCGACAGCGGCTGAGCTCGCCGCGGTCACCGGTCTCACGGTCGAGCACGACGCCGGCCTGCGCGAGACGTACGCGGGCGCCTGGCAGGGGCTCACGCACGAGGAGATCGTCGAGCGGTACGCCGGGCAGTACGCCGCATGGAAGCGCGGCGAGGCCGTGCGCCGGGGCGGCGGCGAGCTGGAGACCGAGGTCGCCGACCGTGCCGCCCCCGTGGTGCTCGGGCACGCCGACAAGCTGCCCGACGGCGGCACGCTCGTCGTGGTCAGCCACGGAGGCACGATCAGGACGACCATCGGCCGTCTGCTCGGCCTTGACGCCCATCACTGGGAAGGGCTCGGCGGTCTCACCAACTGCTGCTGGTCCGTCCTCGGCGAGGGTGCGCGCGGCTGGCGCCTGCTCGAGCACAACGCCGGCACGCTGCCGGAACCGGTGCTGGGCGACGACGACTGACGGCTGCCCGGAGGCCACCTCCGGGCGACGTCGGCCGGATTTCACTTTCTGGCTGGTCGCAGGCTAAAGTTCTTCTTGTTCGCAGCGCGGAAACGCGGGAAACAAAGCGAACAGCGGGGCTATAGCTCAGTTGGTAGAGCGCCTGCATGGCATGCAGGAGGTCAGGAGTTCAATTCTCCTTAGCTCCACAATCAAAGATCCCGTCCCCGGTTGGGGGCGGGATCTTTTCGTTGCCCGGAAGGCCGGCTCCTCGGCGGGCTGCCCCCCTTGCGGGGCCATGGCAGAATCGGAGCGCCGGAGGGGGCGACGGACCGATCGGGAGGGAGCGCGATGCCTGCGAGTCGCGAACAGATCCCGGATCTGCCCGTCACGCCCGCCGCCGGCTCTCGTCCCTCTTCCCCCACCCGCCTCACCTCACCCCTTGCTTCTACTGCTGTCCTTACCTCGCGAGACCGAGATCTGCTCGGCTGTCCGTCCTGCCGTTCGTCCCAAGTGGCCCAGGTCACGGGTGACAACGGAGAGGTTTCCTACGTGTGCACGGCCTGCGGCCACAGCTGGAGCTGACTGATGGGTGCACACAGGCGTAAGTGCGACTGGTGCGGCAGTGGTACGCCCATCGTCCGGGACATGGATCCGGTCAACCCGGACTACCAGTACTGGTGCGAGGAGTGCGCGCGGGCGCTGATCATAAAAGGCGACCCCATCGAGACCTACCGGGAGCTGGAGGGGGAGCCGATCTACGGCCGGCTCCTGGAGGAGCACTGCACCCTCAAGCGGTTCTACTCCTTCGCCACCGCCTGACCCGGAATCGGGCAAAACGGTCCAGACCGGAAACGATTTGGTGGAGGGCCGGGGGAACCGTGTAATGTTCTCGATGTCGCCAAGGGAAACCGGGCGGCAAGCAGCGAGGGGCTATAGCTCAGTTGGTAGAGCGCCTGCATGGCATGCAGGAGGTCAGGAGTTCAATTCTCCTTAGCTCCACAGTGAAAGAGCGGGTCATCCGGATCGGATGACCCGCTCTTTCGTCGTTCCCCTTCAACTGCGTCCGCTGCCCAGGGCCTTGCGGTCCGCGCTCGGCAGCGCGGGGCGCTCCGCCGGTGCCTGCTCGACACGGAGTGCCAGCGCCGGACAGCGCCGTACGGCCCGCTGGGCGCGCCCGCGCAGATGCATCGGAACGGCGGCGTCCGCGAGCGCCGGATAGCCGTCGGGGCCCAGCCGGATCAGTTCGGGAACGATGTCGGCGCACAGTCCGTGGCCCTGACAGAGCGTCCAGTCGACCGCCAGCCTCCCGCCACTGGAAATGGACTCCTCCAGATCCTGGTAGCCGGGTGCCGGCAGCGGCAGCACCCCGAGGGTGTCCCGGCCGCAGCCGCCGCCCAGGACATGCGCGGCGAGGTCGTCGGTGAACGCGGACAGCGTCGAGGACAGGAAGCGCGCCGAGCCGTCCGGGTGCTTGCACGCCCCCCGGCCCTTCACCGCCTGAGTCACCTCGCGCAACGCCTCCAGCGCCGCGGGCCCACCACCGTTCAGTACGTCCGAGAGGCCGCCGGCGGCGGCGGGAAGGCCGAGCTTGCACGGCCCGCACTGGCCCGCGGTCTCGGCGGCC
Organism: Streptomyces sp. NPDC058620; assembly: GCF_042717135.1. NCBI lineage: Bacteria > Bacillati > Actinomycetota > Actinomycetes > Kitasatosporales > Streptomycetaceae > Streptomyces > Streptomyces sp. NPDC058620. Next base: position 62,725 of record NZ_JBHXQO010000032.1, on the reverse strand, counting down.
AGCCAGTTCGCGATACGCAGCGACTCCCCGAGCGGACAGGTATTCGGGGCGATCGGCAGGATGGCGCCGGCTCCGAGCGCTCCGCCCACCGCGGCGAGCGACCTGACGGAGATGACGGCATCGTGTGCGGCCTCCGCGTCGATCCAGTTGCCGTGGTACCCGCCGGTCAGCACGCCCTGGGGCAGGGGCGGCGCACCGGCCAGCTGGAGTACGTACCGCAGGGGTACGCCGGTCGGCACCTCGATGACCATGGGGCGCGACACCGAGCCGGAGACGGTGAGCAGGACCGTGCCGGGCTCGTCGGGCAGCCCGGTGTGCCCGTAGCGGCGGGGGCCGATCCGGGCGGCGACGGCGAGCTGGGCGTACGTCTCCGCGTTCGACAGCAGCGTCGGGGCGCCGCCGACCCCGGACTCGGCCGCACGCTCACGGCGGCCCGGGGGCAGAGCGGGGCCCCCGCTCGCTGCCCGGATGACCGCCGAAGCCTCGCCCGAGACCATCCGTTCCGGGGTGCGCACCACCCGGGCCCGCAACTGCTGGCCGCGGCGGTCGGAGAGGCCGCGCTCGGCCAGGGCCGCCCGGACGGACACCTCGGTGGAATTACGTGTGACCGCGACGACCAGGGTCCGCGCACCGAGGGCCTCGGCGGCCAGAAGAGCACCGTCCAGGATGAGGTGGGGGGCGCGGTTGAGCAGCACGGTGTCCTTGCGGCAGGCGGGTTCGCCCTCGCTCCCGTTGATCACGACGACCGGGCGGACCCCGCGCCGGATGGACGCCTTCGCCACCGCGCGCAGCTTCCTCCCGAACGGGAAGCCGGCGCCGCCGCGGCCGCGAAGGGAGATGGCTTCGGCCAGTTCGGCGAGGCGCTCGCCCGTCATCGGTTCGAGCGGTCCGTGCACCTTCAGGTGCATGGCGAGGTCGAGTCGCTCCACCAGGTCGAAGCCGCTGGTCAGCTGCGGCAGGCCGACGACGCGTACCTCGGGGACATCGGGGAGGGGGACGTTCACGGTCGGTCTCCAGCGGGTGCGTGCCAGGGTTCACCGGCGGGTGGCGGAAAGAGCGGCCCCGGCAGCGGTCCGGCGAAGGGGGCCGTCTCACCGACGGCGGGGAGCGGGCCGGTCGGTGCCTCGGACGCCGGGACGTACGGGGACGGCGGGACGTACGGGGACGGCGGGACGTACGGGGACGGCGGGACGTACGGGGACGGCGGGACGTACGGGGACGGCGGGAACGAGGCGGTGGGATGGGGCGAGGCCGGGTACCGGGCGGCGGGGTGGGGTGGGGCCGGGTACGGGGCGGGGTCGTACGGGACTTCCTGCGGGGGCGCGTAGGCGTGGCCGGCGTCCTGCGGGGGCCGGGCGGTCTGTGCGGGGGGCGCGGGGGACGGGGTGGGCCAGCGGCTGCCGGGCTGCGCCGCAGGCGGGTCGGCGGAGAGGGAGACGGCCCGGTAGGCGGCGGCGATTCCGGGCCCCTTGGGGGGTGCCTCCGAGGCCGGCGGGATCCCGCCGAGCCGTTCGGAGCTGCGCGGCGGGGCCTCGTACAGGGGAGGGGAGGGCGCCGCGAGGGTCCGGGGGCGGACGGGCGTGCCCCGCACTTCCCGGTCGGGCTCGTGCCACTCCGTCTCGTACCGTCCGGGAGCGTCGAAGGCCGGTGCGCGGTCCGTGCCGGGCAGCGGGGCGGAGCGCATGTCCGGATCCGGCTCGGCCGGCAGCGTATCGGGGCTGATCAGCGAGGTGATCCGGGCGGTGATCCGGCGCTTCGCCGGGGGCGGAAGCAGCCGCAGGCACAGCGCCGCCGCCACCGCGAGCAGGCACAGGCCGTACATCACGACGACCCAGGTCGCGGCTGCCCGGCCGGCGTACAGGCCATGGATCAGCGCCGAGCACCAGGCGGGGTAGGCCAGCCCGTGCAGGGCGCGCCAGCGGCTCGCGAACCGCCCCCCGCTCAGGGGGGAACGCAGAGAGTTCCCCAGCAGGGTGGCGGCGGACGGGTGGGCGAAGGCGCTGCGCAGGGCGCCGGTCGCGGCGGTGACGATCATCAGGAGGCCGGCCAGCGAGCCGAAGCCGATGAGGCCGGCCGTGCCGCGTACACCGAGGCCGAAGGGTATGAGGGCACCTATGAGCGCCAGGTGACCGAGCGCCACCTTCACGGTGACGTGCAGCAGAAGGAAGCCGAGGGAGGCCACGGCGGTGGCCCGGTGGATGCCCTGGGCGATCAGCCTCTGACGGGTGGAGAGGAACAACCGGTCGGTGGCCAGCAGGCCCCAGGCAACGGTCGCGGTGAGTGACACCAGGGAAAGGACCCCTGTGGTGAAGTCGAGCGCGGCGCGCAAGTCGTCGCTCCCTGCGACGGCGAGCAGCGGGATGAGAACCAGCAGGGCGACAGTCAGTCCGCCTTGCATGGGCCGGCTCATTCCGGGGCTCATGGTGGGGGATGAGCGGATCTTGCGATGAGGGTTCATTGGGGCGACTCCGAATGGTTCGGCAATGCAGTCCCGTTGCGGCATGCTAAGTCGCTCCATACCGGCCAGTACGGGGATTGCGCGGTTGCCCCGATAGAGGCAGGTACGCGGAGTAACCCCCGCTTCCCGGACGTTCCGTCCCTGCGGGCTGTCCAGGGTCCGGCTGCTCCCGGCCGGGCTCCGGCCCTGTGCGGTACCCTGACGCCATGCGTGCCGTACGCCTTCTGCTCAGCGAGCCGCGCTGATCACTCCCGACCGGTGAGAATGCCTGGTCGGACTCGGCGCGGCGTCCCCTCCTGTGCGAGGGGATTTTTCGTTTCCGTAGACGTGTGTCCGTAGATGTGGGCGCCGGCAGATGACGATCGATGGAGCTTTGAGGATCATGAGCGAGACGAATACCGGAGCCGAGACGGCTGCGCCGCACCGCTACACGGCGGCGATGGCCGCCGACATCGAGGCACGCTGGCAGGACTTCTGGGACGCCGAGGGGACCTACGAGGCGCCCAACCCGACCGGTGACCTGGCGGGCGATCCGGAGCTGGCCGCCAAGCCCAAGAAGTTCATCATGGACATGTTCCCGTACCCCTCGGGTGCGGGTCTGCACGTGGGCCACCCACTGGGTTATATCGCCACCGACGTCTACGCCCGCCACCAGCGCATGACCGGTCACAACGTCCTGCACACCCTGGGCTTCGACGCCTTCGGCCTGCCCGCCGAGCAGTACGCCGTGCAGACCGGGACGCACCCGCGGGCCTCCACCGAGGCCAACATGGAGAACATGAAGCTCCAGCTGCGCCGGCTGGGTCTGGGGCACGACAACCGCCGTTCGTTCGCGACGATCGAGGCGGAGTACTACAAGTGGACGCAGTGGATCTTCCTGCAGATCTTCAACTCCTGGTACGACACCGAGGCCGGCAGGGCCCGCCCGATCGCCGAGCTGGTCGCACAGTTCGAGAGCGGCTCGCGCGCCACCCCGGACGGCCGTGACTGGAGTGCGCTGAGCGCCGCCGAGCGCGCCGACGTCCTGGGCGAGTACCGCCTGGCGTACGCCTCGGACGCTCCCGTCAACTGGTCCCCGGGCCTGGGCACCGTCCTGGCCAACGAGGAGGTGACGGCCGACGGTCGTTCCGAGCGCGGCAACTTCCCGGTCTTCAAGGCCAAGCTGCGCCAGTGGAACATGCGCATCACGGCCTACGCCGACCGTCTGCTGGACGACCTGGACGGGCTGGACTGGCCCGAGGCCATCAAGCTGCAGCAGCGCAACTGGATCGGCCGCTCGGAAGGTGCCCGGGTCGACTTCCCGGTCGACGGCGCCGGCGCCGTCACCGTGTTCACCACCCGCCAGGACACCCTGTTCGGTGCGACGTACATGGTGCTGGCGCCCGAGCACGAACTGGTCGAGCGGATCATCCCGGCCGCCTGGCCCGAGGGCACCCACCCGGTGTGGACCGGCGGTCACGCGAGGCCGGCCGAGGCCGTCACCGCGTACCGCAAGCAGGCCGCCGCCAAGTCGGACGTGGAGCGCCAGGCCGAGGCCAAGGACAAGACCGGTGTCTTCACCGGCGCGTACGCGACCAACCCGGTCAGCGGCGAAAAGGTGCCCGTCTTCATCGCCGACTACGTCCTGATGGGGTACGGCACCGGCGCGATCATGGCCGTGCCGGCGCACGACGCGCGCGACTTCGCCTTCGCGCGCGCCTTCGAACTGCCGATGCGCTGTGTCGTCGAGCCCTCGGACGACCGCGGCACGGACACCGCGACCTGGGACGACGCCTTCGCCTCGTACGAGGCGAAGCTGGTCAACTCGGCCAACGACGAGATCTCGCTGGACGGCCTGGGCGTCGTCGACGCCAAGGCGAAGATCACCGAGTGGCTGACTGAGCACGGCGTCGGTGAGGGCACCGTCAACTTCCGTCTGCGCGACTGGCTGTTCAGCCGCCAGCGCTACTGGGGCGAGCCCTTCCCGATCGTGTACGACGAGGAGGGCATCGCCCACCCGCTGCCCGAGTCGATGCTGCCCCTGGAGCTGCCGGAGGTCGAGGACTACTCGCCGCGCACCTTCGACCCCGAGGACGCCGACACCCAGCCCGAGACCCCGCTGTCCCGCAACGCCGACTGGGTCAACGTCACGCTGGACCTGGGTGACGGCAACGGGCCGAAGAAGTACCGCCGCGAGACCAACACCATGCCCAACTGGGCGGGCTCCTGCTGGTACGAGCTGCGCTACCTGGACCCGAACAACAGCGAGAAGCTGGTCGACCCCGCGATCGAGCAGTACTGGATGGGCCCGCGCGAGGGGCAGCCGACCGGCGGTGTCGACCTGTACGTCGGCGGTGCCGAGCACGCCGTGCTGCACCTGCTGTACGCCCGCTTCTGGTCCAAGGTGCTGCACGACCTGGGACACATCTCGTCCGCGGAGCCGTTCCACAAGCTGTACAACCAGGGCATGATCCAGGCGTTCGTCTACCGCGACAGCCGCGGTATCGCGGTCCCGGCCGCCGAGGTCGAGGAGCGTGACGGGGCCTACTACTACCAGGACGAGAAGGTCAGCCGCGTCCTGGGCAAGATGGGCAAGTCCCTGAAGAACGCCGTGACGCCCGACGAGATCTGCGGTGAGTACGGGGCGGACACCCTGCGTCTGTACGAGATGGCGATGGGTCCCCTGGACGTCTCGCGACCGTGGGACACGCGTGCCGTGGTCGGCCAGTACCGCCTGCTGCAGCGCCTGTGGCGCAACCTCGTGGACGAGGAGACCGGCGAGGTCACCGTCGTGGACACGGAGCCCGGCGAGGACACGCTGCGTGCGCTGCACAAGGCCATCGACGGGGTCGGCCAGGACATGGCGGGCATGCGGTTCAACACCGCCATCGCCAAGGTCACCGAGCTGAACAACCACCTGACGAAGGCCGGCGGCCCGCTGTCGCGTTCCGTCGCCGAGTCGCTGGTGCTGCTGGTGGCGCCGCTGGCCCCGCACGTGGCGGAGGAGCTGTGGCGCCGACTGGGCCACACGGAGTCCGTCGTGCACCAGGACTTCCCCGTCGCGGACCCGGCGTACGTCGTGGACGAGACCGTGACCTGCGTCGTGCAGATCAAGGGCAAGGTCAGGGCGCGCCTGGAGATCTCCCCGTCGATCACGGACGAGGAACTGGAAGCGCTGGCGCTGGCCGACGAAGGCGTCGTCGCGGCGCTGGGCGGGGCCGGCATCCGCAAGGTGATCGTGCGCGCGCCGAAGCTGGTCAACATCGTCCCTGCGTGACGGTCGGGGCTATCCCCTACGGGCAGGTTGGGGGTTCCATTGGAACCCCTGGCCTGCCTGTTCCGTTTACGGTAGAAGGGGCGACCGGCACACCGGCAGCCGAATCGGACATCGAGGGACGCTCATGGAAGTCGTGATCACGATCCTGGCGCTGCTCTTCGTCGCGTTCGTGGCGTTGGGCGTGTACGCGGGCATCAAGGTCGTCGGCGCCACGCGGCGCGGCGTGGACCGCACCATCACGCAGGCGCGCCGCACCGTGGAGGAGACGACGCTCCGGGCGAAGAGCTACGGGCAGCCGGGTGTGCCGGGCGAGCTGGCACACCTGAGGCTCGCGCTGCGTACGTCGATGCGGGCCACGCAGGACGCGCTGCACGCAGGGGTCGCGGAGGACGCCTCGCTCTCGGAGTCGCTGGGGCTCTTCGAGCGGCTGAGTGTGCACGGCCGCGAGCTCGACGAGGAGCTGAAGCGGCTGGAGCGCGAACCCGACCGGGCGACGGTGGCTTCGCTGCTGCCGGGGCTGAAGGAACGCACCGAGCGGATCACGCACTCGGCGGAGTCATTGCGCTGGGCTGCGCGCGACCGGGCCCGGCAGTTCGCCGACGACGACTTGGACGCGCTGAACGCACAGATCGACGTGGAGGCGGGGGCGCTGCGGCACTGGACGGTGGAGGAGCCGTCGGCGCAGACGCCGACGCCGATGCCCACCCGGGCCGAGGGGTCCGCGCAGGACCGTGACGGCGAGCGGGGCCGGTCGGCTGAGGCCGGTCCGGCCGGTGCGGACGCGCCGCCGCAGGCGATCACGGCTGCGGACCCGAGGCGCGCGGCGGGCTACCCGTGGCAGAAGTCGGCAAGGCCGGAAACGACCAACTGAACGGACCGGGCCGGGCCGGATCTGGGCAGGCGGGGTCGGCCGCACTGGTGTGCTGTGGGCGGCTTCCCGACCGGCTTCCGACCGGCTCTTCGTCGGCTTCCCGGCCGGCTTCCGATCGGCTCTCCGTCGGCTTTGCGGCCGGCTCCCGATCCGCCTCCGGGCGGTGTGAACGCTCGGAACCGGGCCTGGCAGTATCCGATCCGAACCGACCGCAATCGATCAGTCGATCGGGGTCGGGCTGCTGCACCCCCGCCCCGGAAGGTAACCTCCGGCTCATGTCCCGCCATGTCGCGATCGTCACCGATTCAACGGCCTACCTGCCGCCCGAGATGATGGAACGGCACGGCATCACCACGGTGCCGCTGACCGTCGTCCTGGGTGATCAGGCTCTGGAGGAGGGCACGGAGATCTCGGCCCGCTCGCTGGCCGCCGCGCTGCAGAAGCGCCACTCCGTCACGACGTCCCGGCCCAATCCCGAGGTTTTCGCCGCCGCGTACCGCGCGGCGGCCGAGGCCGGGGCGACGGCCATCGTCTCCCTGCATCTGTCCGCCGAGATCTCGGGGACGTACGACTCCGCGCTGCTCGCCTCCAAGGAAGCGCCCGTACCCGTACGCGTGGTCGACACCGGAATGGTCGCCATGGCCCTGGGGTTCTGCGCGCTGTCCGCGGCGGAGACCGCTGAGGCGGGCGGCAGCCTGGACGAGGCGGTCGCCGCCGCGGAGAAGCGGGCGGCGGCCACATCCGCTTATTTCTATGTCGACACGCTCGACTATCTGCGCCGGGGCGGCCGAATCGGCGCCGCTCAGGCTTTGCTGGGGTCCGCGCTCGCGGTGAAACCGCTGCTTCAGCTGGACGGCGGCCGGATCGAGCTCCTGGAGAAGGTACGGACGGCCTCCAAGGCGATCGCCCGGCTGGAGGAGCTCGTGGTGGAGCGGGCGGGGGCGGGAGCCGTCGACATCGCCGTGCACCACCTGACCGCCCCGGACCGGGCGGAACGGCTGGCCGAGCGGCTGCGCGAGCGGGTGCCGGGCCTGCTGGATCTGCATGTGAGCGAGGTGGGCGCGGTGATCGGGGCCCACACCGGTCCGGGACTGCTCGGAGCGGTGATCTCACCGCGCTGAACTCAGTTCCCTCAGGGCAGGATTCACCGCGCCGAGGTCACTCCGGCGGGTGAGGGAGTTATCCACAACTGCACTATTTTCCACCGGAATTGAGGGTGCTCGGCAGGTTCGGGCAGATATGCCTAACGTCATGAGGCATGGCCCTCCGATCACTTCCCGCAGCCCTTTCCGTCTCTCAGCCTTCGGACTCGTCTCCGGAGTCTCCCGCGTACGCGTCTCCGAGTGCGCACTCGGGTCCGCGCCCGTCCTCCGACGGGTCTCCGTCCCCTGACGCGCCTTCGGTCGCGCGCCCCGGCGTGCGCGCGGGGCGTCGGCCTACGGGCGGGGCCGGTCCGGGGCCCGGCCGCGGCGCGGCCGGTGCGGGTGTCGGGCCCGGTGCTCGCCATGGTGCTCGTCATGGGCGACGGCGGCCGGCGCGTGGGCGTGCGGCGGCTGTCGCGGCGGCCTCGCGGCGGAGAGCGGACGAGCTGATGTCGGGGGCGTACGGCGGGGCCGCCGGACCGCCGCCGCCCGTCGTCCCCGCCTCTGTTCCGGATGCGGTCCTCGAACCGGCCCGTCCCGTACTGCCTGCGGGGGAAGCGGAGACGGAACGGCCGCGGTGGCGGGACCGGGCGGTTCCCGCACTGCGGGAGCGGCTGCCGCTGTGGCTGCAACTTCGGTGCGGCCTGGAGCCGAGGACCCTCGCGGCGCTCGGAGTGGTGATGGTCGCGGCCGCGATTCTGGCGGCGGTGCACTTCTGGTCGGGCCGGCCGCAGGCCGTCAGCGCTCCCGAACCGGTCAAGGACGGTGCCACCGCGCAGATGGCGCCCGGGGCCTCGCTCCCCGAGGACCCGGGGCCGCGGCCACAGCCGTCGGCAGGCCCGCCGCCCACCGGCCCCGCTGGCGGACAGATCGTCGTCGACGTGAGCGGCAAGGTGCGCCGGCCGGGCATTCAGCATCTGCCGGCCGGGTCGAGGGTGGCGGATGCGCTGAGTGCCGCCGGTGGGGTGCGCGACGGTACGGACGTCACGGGTCTCAACCGGGCGAGGGTCCTGACGGACGGCGAGCAGGTGGTGGTGGGTGGGCCCGCCGGGCCCTGGTCCACGGGTGGATCGGGAGGCGGTGGACCGGGAACAGGGGTGACGGGGGCAGCAGGCCCCGTGGTGCCGCTGAGCCTCAGTACGGCGACCGTCGAGCAGCTCGAAACCCTGCCCGGCGTGGGGCCGGTACTCGCCCAGCACATCGTCGACTACCGCACCGAGCACGGCGGTTACCGGTCCGTCGAGGAACTGCGCGAAGTCAACGGGATCGGTGACCGCCGGTTCGAGGACCTTCAGCCGCTGGTCCGGCCATGACCACCCCCGACGTCCACACCGCATCGGGCGGGAGGCTGGGTGCGTCCGATCCGCGGCAGGAAGGGCCTGCCGATCTGCGCCTGGTCCCTCCCGCGCTTGCGGTGTGGGCCGCCGCGGCGCTCGCGCTCGGGGCACCGGGGCCCTGGGTGGCCGCAGGAGTGGTGGCCTGTGTCTGCGTGGCCGTGGTCTTCCTGGTCCGGGCCCGGCCGGTGATCGGCTCGGCCCGGCGGCCGTCCGGGGCCGGGACCACCCGGCATCCCGAGTCGCATGCCCGACGGCTGCGGGCCACCGGGGTCGCCGCCGTCCTGCTGTCCGTGGCGGCAGGGGCAGCGGCCGGCGGGCTGCACGGCGCCCAGGTCAGGCAGGGGCCGCTCCCCGGCCTGGCGGACAGCTACAGCCGGGTCACGGTGGAGGCCACCGTGACCTCGGACCCGCGGCAGACGCGCCCGGGCGTGCGGGGTGACCGTGGCATCCCGGTCTCCCTGCTCCTGGAGGCCCAGGCCGAGCGACTGACCAGTGTCGACGGGGCCGTGATCCGACTGCGTACACCGGTACTCGTCATGGTCTCGCCCGGTGAGGCGGCGGCGATGTGGCAGAGCCTGCTGCCTTCCACCCGTATCCGCCTCAACGGCGGGCTCGCGCCTCCGCAACGCGACGGGGAACGCATCGCCGCCGTCCTGCGCACCGACGGGGACGACCCGCCCCGGATCACCGGCCGGCCCACCTTCCTCCAACGCACGGCGGGGACACTGCGCGCCGGTCTGCGAGAGGCGTCCGACGGGCTGGACGCGGACGCACGGGCGTTGCTGCCGGGGCTGGTCGTCGGTGACACCTCGCGGGTCAGCCCTGAGCTGCAGGATGCCTTCAAGACCACCGACCTCACCCACCTGTTGTCCGTTTCAGGGGCGAATCTGTCGATCCTCCTCTTCCTGCTCATCGGGCCGCCCGGCACGGCTCTGCGCACCGAACGCCGAGGTATGGCACCCCGACTGGGGATCTCCTTGCGGATGACCGCGCTCATCGGCGGCGGGCTCACGCTCGCCTTCATCGTGGTCTGCCGACCCGAACCGAGTGTTCTCCGTGCAGCGGCCTGCGGACTGATCACCCTGCTCGCCATCGGAACGGGCCGTCGCAGATCCCTGATCCCCGCACTCGCCGCCGCGGTTCTGCTGCTGGTGCTGTACGACCCGTGGCTGGCCCGCAGTTACGGATTCCTGCTCTCCGTCCTGGCCACGGGGGCGCTCCTGACCCTCGCGCCCCGATGGAGCGCCGCGCTGCGCAGCCGCCGGGTGCCGCCTCGGATCGCCGAGGTGCTCGCCGCGGCCGCTGCCGCCCAGGCGGTATGCGCACCGGTCGTGGTCGTCCTCGCCTCGCGGGTGAGCCTGGTGGCGATTCCGTGCAACCTGCTCGCGGAGCTCGCCGTGGCGCCCGCGACGGTGCTCGGTTTCGCGGCCCTCGCCGTTGCCCCGGTCGCCCTGCCCGTGGCCGAACTGCTGGCCCGGGCAGCGGGATGGCCGGTCGGGTGGATCGCGTCCGTGGCCCGTACCGGGGCGGCGCTTCCCGGGGCGGAGGCCGACTGGCCCGGCGGCTGGAGGGGCGCGGCTCTGCTCGCCGGCCTCACCGTTCTGCTCGTGCTCCTCGCCCGCCGGCTGGCCCGGCGGCCCTGGATCTGTTCGGCCGCCGCCCTGCTCCTGGTCCTCGCGGTGCTCCGGCCGGTGCCGCTCACCCGGATCATGACCGGGTGGCCGCCGCCCCACTGGGCCTTCGCCCTGTGCGATGTGGGGCAGGGGGACGCCATGGTCCTCGCGGCCGGTGACGGTACGGGCGTGGTCGTCGACACGGGTCCCGAGCCCCGGCTGGTCGACCGGTGCCTGCGCGATCTCGGCGTCACCCGGGTGCCGTTGCTGCTCCTCACCCATTTTCATGCCGATCATGTCAGGGGCCTTCCAGGGGTGCTGCGCGGCCGGGCGGTGGGGGCGATCCAGACGACGAGCCTCGACGAGCCGCCCGAACAGGCGGAGTTCGTCCGGAGAACGGCGTCGGCGGCGAAAGTGCCGGTGTTACGGACGGCCCCGGGGGAGCGGCGCAGGATCGGCCCGCTCGACTGGCGGATCGTGTGGCCACAGGGGGAAGGGAGAGGGGAGGGCCGGGGGGCCGGACCGGGCTTCGTGACGGAGGAGCCGAACGACTCCAGCGTCACTCTCCTTGTCCGGTCGGGGAAGCTGACTCTGCTGCTCCTCGGTGATCTCGAACCTCCCGCCCAGCGAGGGCTGTTGCGCAGCTACCCGGCGCTGCCGAGGGTGGACGTCCTGAAAGTGGCCCACCACGGATCCGCATACCAGGACGCCGCGTTGCTGCATGGCGCACGGCCGAGGTTCGCCCTCATCTCGTGCGGTACGGACAACCCCTACGGACACCCGTCGGCCCGTACGGTCGAGGCGCTGACTCGCGGCGGAGCGAGAGTGCTGCGTACCGACGAGGACGGTGCCATCGCGATCACGGGGGCGGGCGCGGCACTCACCGCGGTGGGCAGCTCATGAGCGGGCGACCGGCCGTGGTGGTGGGACCGGGGGCGCAGGTGCTGGCGCGGGGACCGGAAGCCGGGACAGACTCTCGTCATGAATCCGGATGCCCCGCAGATGCCCGCTGTTCCCGCGTACACCGACCTGCCTGTGGATGCCCGGGTCGATGCCTACCTGGAGCGCATCGGAGCCGCCCGCCCGGCACGTGCCGACGCGGCTGCCCTGCGCGAGCTCCAGCTGCGCCATCTGACAGCGGTCCCCTTCGAGAACCTCTCGGTCCACTACGGCGAGGACATCGTCCTGGAGGAGGACGCCCTCCTCGACAAGGTGGTGGGGGTCCGCCGCGGTGGCTTCTGTTACGAGCTGAACGGCGCCTTCGCCTTCCTGCTGCGCGCCCTCGGCTTCCGCGTCACGCTGCTTCAGGCCAGGGTCTTCGGCGACGGTGGACAGCTGGGCATTCCGTACGACCACATGGCGCTGCGCGTCGAGACCGAAGACGACACGGGTCCCTGGCTGGCCGATGTCGGATTCGGCGACCACGCTCAGCGGCCGCTCGCGCTCGACGACCGGACCGAGCAGCAGGACCCGGGCGGCGTCTTCCGGTTCCGGGAGGCTCCGCAGGGCGATGTGGATCTGCTGCGCGACGGCTCACGGGAGTTCCGTCTCGACCTGCGCCCGAGGGCACTGGCCGAATTCCGGGTGGGCGCGTGGTACCACCGCACCTCGCCCGACTCCCACTTCCTCCGGTCCGTCGTCTGCTCCCGGCTCACGGACGACGGCCGGGTCACGCTCAGTGGCCGGAAGCTGGTCACGACCGTGCGGGGAGTACGGCACGAGACACCCCTGGCCACCGATGCCGAGGTGCTGGCCGCCTACCGCGACCACTTCGGGCTGCTGCTCGAACGGCTTCCCGAGGTGCGGAGCGCTCTCCACGTCCGGAACGAGTGACGCACACCAGCGGAGCGGTCAATTCGGACCTTCGGTACACCTCTGCACAACCCCTTCCGAGCGGGCCTCGGCGGTGACCCCAGCCGGTAGTCACCGGCCGGGACGGTGGCGAGGCTCCAGGTGGCCGCCCCACCGCAGCTACCCGTCCCGGGTGACGGGGAGATCGAGCGTCCAGACGCGTGCAGACGATGCTGGCTCGGGGATCGCGGTCGTGGGCCCCAGCATCGCCATCGCCATGTCCATCGCCATGGACATGGACATGGACATGGACATGGACATCCAGATCGTCCCCAAGGGCTGACCCGGAAACGCCGCGCGGAAACGCCGCGGAACACCGCGCCGGAAACGCCTCCCGGAGACGTCGGCCCGGAAGCGGCGCCTACGGCTGCTCCAGCCACCCATCGAACTCCGCCGCGAAGGCGTCGAGGGCCGCTGAATCGAGCCGTCCGGCAGGGTCCTCCACGACCACGAGCCACTGGGCGTCCTCGGCATCGTCCTCGCCTGCCAGGGCGTCGCGTACGAGCTGGGGCTCCTCGGTCACGCCGAAGCGGTCCGAGAGCTCTCCGGCCACGTCCTCCGCCGTATCGCGGTCGGGCAGCACCAGTACATGTCTCACATCGCTCACCTGCCCATTCTCGGGTACGTACGGGGGCGCCCCCGACCGCAGGGCCGGCTGTCAGTGGGGCGTGGGATGCTGGAGCGCGATGGCCACCAGAAGGAATTCCACCGACGACCTGCTCGCCCCCATCACCCTCGCCGTGGGCCAGGAGGACCTCCTCCTCGACCGTGCCGTGCAGCAGGTGGTGGCGGCGGCCCGCGCCTCCGACGCCGACACGGACGTGCGCGATCTCAGCTCCGACCAGCTGCAGCCGGGCACCCTTGCCGAGCTCACCAGCCCGTCGCTCTTCGCCGAACGCAAGGTGGTGATCGTGCGCAACGCGCACGATCTGTCCGCCGACACGATCAAGGACGTCAAGGCGTACGCGGGTGCGCCGGCCGAGGAGATCACCCTCGTCCTGCTGCATGCGGGCGGGGCCAAGGGCAAGGGGCTGCTGGACGCGGTACGGAAGGCCGGTGCCCGTGAGGTCGCCTGCCCCAAGACCACGAAGCCGGCCGAGCGGCTCTCCTTCGTACGGTCGGAGTTCCGGGCGCTGGGGCGTTCGGCGACCCCCGAGGCGTGCCAGGCCCTGGTGGATTCCATCGGCAGCGATCTGCGGGAGCTGGCGAGCGCGGTCTCCCAGCTGGTGGCCGACGTCGAGGGCACCATCGACGAGGCAGTCGTCGGGCGTTACTACACGGGGCGCGCGGAAGCCTCCTCCTTCGCCGTCGCCGACCGCGCGGTCGAGGGCCGGGCGGCCGAGGCCCTGGAGGCCCTGCGCTGGTCGCTGTCGACGGGCGTCGCTCCCGTGCTGATCACCAGTGCCCTCGCGCAGGGGGTCCGCGCGATCGGGAAGCTCTCGTCGGCGCGGGGCGGGCGGCCCGCGGATCTGGCGCGCGAGCTCGGCATGCCGCCGTGGAAGATCGACCGGGTGCGCCAGCAGATGCGTGGCTGGACTCCGGACGGCGTCTCGGACGCGCTGCGCGCGGTCGCCGCTGCGGACGCGGGTGTGAAGGGCGGCGGGGACGACCCTGAGTACGCGCTGGAGAAGGCCGTGGTCGCTGTTGCACGGGCTGCGCGGGCGGGTCGGTAGCGGACGGGGGCAGGGGTGACGGGGGCCGTCCGGTGCCGCTTCGTCCTCAAGCGCCGGACGGCCTTGAAACGACGTCAAGCGCCGCGCGGCCTTGACGGGCGGCCTTGAAAGGACGTCCTCGAACGCCGTACAGGCTTGAAGCGGGTGCCCCGGGAATACCGGCCCCCCGACATCCCCCCGGACATACATACCCCGGACATACCGAAAGCCCCGGTTCACGCCCTGGGGAGGGCGGTGCCGGGGCTTTCGGTTCACGCTTTTGGTGCGCCGCACCCGCGTGGCGAACGCAGGTTCGGTGTGCGGCGCGGGGTGCCGGTCAGGAGCGGGAGAGAGGGCCCGCTGAGTCCGTTCCGGCGATCACATCAGTAGCTCAGCCCTGAAGGGCGGCAACCTTGAGCGCGAGCGCCGACTTCTTGTTGGCGGCAGCGTTCTTGTGGATGACGTTCTTCGAGACAGCCTTGTCCAGCTGACGCGACGCCTCACGGACGGCCACAGTGGCCTTCTCGACGTCGCCGGAAGCGGCAGCCTCACGGGCCTTGCGGATCGAGGTCTTGAGCGACGACTTGACGGCCTTGTTGCGCAGGCGCGCCTTCTCGTTCGTCTTGTTCCGCTTGATCTGGGACTTGATGTTCGCCACGAGATAGAGCCTTTTCAGGTTCGTTGGATCTTCTATGTGCGCCACGCCGCTTCTGAGGGCCACGAGGCACAGCTGCCCACGGTACCAGCCACCGTCCCACCGGCCCAAACCGGTCCCTGCCCCGCAGGCGTGGGACGATAGAGCTTACGTATCGATCCGACCGACCCGACATCGACCCGAGACACGGCGTTCGGCGTCTCAAGAATCAGGACCCTGCGTGCCCGCGACTCCTACCAACGTGCCCGAGCCGAGCCGTACCGACCCGGCGCTGATCCGCAACTTCTGCATCATCGCTCACATCGACCACGGCAAGTCGACGCTTGCCGACCGGATGCTTCAGCTGACCGGTGTGGTCGACGTGCGGCAGATGCGTGCTCAGTACCTCGACCGGATGGACATCGAGCGCGAGCGCGGCATCACCATCAAGTCCCAGGCGGTCCGTCTGCCGTGGGCCCCCACCTTGGGCGAGGACCAGGGCACCACCCACGTCCTCAACATGATCGACACCCCGGGACACGTGGACTTCACGTACGAGGTCTCCCGGTCGCTCGCCGCCTGCGAGGGCACGGTTCTGCTGGTGGACGCGGCGCAGGGCATCGAGGCCCAGACGCTCGCCAACCTCTACCTCGCGATGGAGAACGACCTCACCATCGTCCCGGTGCTCAACAAGATCGACCTGCCGGCCGCGCAGCCCGAGAAGTTCTCCGAGGAACTGGCCAACCTCATCGGCTGCCAGCCGGAGGACGTCCTCCGGGTCTCCGCGAAGACCGGTGTCGGCGTGGACGCCCTGCTCAACCGGGTGGTCCGCGATGTCCCGGCCCCCGTCGGCAAGGCGGACGAAGCCGCCCGCGCGATGATCTTCGACTCGGTCTACGACCCGTATCGCGGTGTCGTGACCTACGTCCGTGTCATCGATGGCCAGCTCAACAAGCGCGAGCGCATCAGGATGATGTCCACGGGCGCCACCCACGAGCTGCTGGAGATCGGTGTCTCCTCCCCGGAGATGACCCCGGCCGACGGTATCGGCGTGGGCGAGGTGGGCTACATCATCACCGGCGTGAAGGACGTCCGGCAGTCCAAGGTCGGTGACACCATCACCTCCCTGCACAACGGGGCGACCGAGGCGCTGGGCGGTTACAAGGACCCCAAGCCGATGGTGTTCTCGGGTCTCTACCCGCTGGACGGCTCGGACTACCCCGACCTGCGCGAGGCCCTCGACAAGCTCCAGCTCAACGACGCCGCCCTGGTGTACGAGCCGGAGACCTCCGCGGCCCTCGGCTTCGGGTTCCGTGTCGGCTTCCTCGGACTGCTCCACCTCGACGTGGTCCGTGAGCGGCTGGAGCGCGAATTCGGTCTGGAGCTCATCGCCACCGCCCCGAACGTGGTCTACCGCGTCGAGATGGAGGACGGCACCGAGCACATCGTCACCAACCCGAGCGAGTTCCCCGAGGGCAAGATCGACGCGGTGCACGAGCCCGTCGTGCGCGCCACGGTCCTCGCGCCCAGCGAGTTCATCGGCGCGATCATGGAGCTCTGCCAGCAGCGCCGCGGGACCCTGCTCGGCATGGACTACCTCTCCGAGGACCGGGTCGAGATCCGCTACACCCTGCCGCTCGCCGAGATCGTCTTCGACTTCTTCGACCAGCTGAAGTCCAAGACCCGCGGCTACGCCTCGCTCGACTACGAGCCCACGGGTGAGCAGTCCGCCCAGCTCGTCAAGGTCGACATCCTGCTGCACGGCGACAAGGTTGACGCGTTCTCCGCGGTCACGCACAAGGACAAGGCGTACGCGTACGGCGTCCGGCTCGTCGCCAAGCTGCAGAAGCTCATTCCGCGGCAGAACTTCGAGGTGCCGATCCAGGCCGCCATCGGCTCCCGGGTGATCGCCCGTGAGACCGTCCGCGCCATCCGCAAGGACGTCCTCGCGAAGTGCTACGGCGGTGACATCTCCCGTAAGCGGAAGCTGCTGGAGAAGCAGAAGGAAGGCAAGAAGCGCATGAAGATGGTCGGCAACGTGGAAGTTCCGCAGGACGCCTTCATCTCCGTGCTGTCGACGGACGAGTCGGCCGGCGAGAGCAAGACCAAGAAGTAGCCCCGCCCCTCCCGGGAAGCAGTCCCGCCCTACTGGGGAGTAGGGCGGGCGGTGGGCCGGGAGTGGTCCGACAGGCCCCTGTGCCGCAGCACCCTGCGGCACAGGGGCCTGTTCGTTATCAAAGCAGCGGCCTGTTGCCCCTTACGCGGCGGACGTGTGCGCTCTACCCTGATCACGGCTCGTTGGTTACTCGCCAGTTAAACAAGCGTGATCGAGCGGGAACGCGCAGCAGACACACAGCAGGTACAGAGCAGGACAGAAGCAGGCATCTGAAGCAGCATCAAGTAGCCGGTCGTAGCAATGCCGCAGGCCCGGAGGACGTCGTGAGCGACACAAAGACCCTGATCGATAACCGACCGCCCTCCGTGGCGAATCTCTTCATCGACCGCGTGGCCGCCACGCCGGACGGAGAGGCGTACCGCTACCCGGTGCCCGCCGCCTCCGGCCAGGGCCCCGACGACTGGAAGTCGCTCAGCTGGGCGCAGGCCGCCGAACGGGTCTACGCCATCGCGGCCGGCCTGATCGCGCTGGGCGCGCAGCCCGAGGAGCGGGTCGCGCTCGCCTCCTCCACCCGTGTCGAGTGGATCCTCGCCGACCTCGGCGTGATGTGCGCGGGTGCCGCCACCACCACGATCTACCCCTCCACGAACGCCGAAGAGTCCGCCTTCATCCTGACGGACTCCGAGAGCCGCTTCCTGATCGCCGAGGACGCCGCGCAGCTGGCGAAGGCACGGGAGCGCCGTTCCGAGCTGACGGACCTGGCCCACGTCGTCGTCATCGACCCGGCGGGCGTCGAGCCCGCCGACGACGACCCCGAGGGCTGGATCCTCTCGCTGGCGGACCTGGAGGCCAAGGGCGCCGAGTACCTGGAGAAGCACCCGGACGCGGTCACGGACCGGGTGTCGGCGATCACCGCCGACCAGCTGGCGACCCTGATCTACACCTCGGGCACCACCGGCCGCCCCAAGGGCGTACGGCTGCCGCACGACAACTGGTCGTACATGGCCAAGGCCACCGTCACCGCCGTGGAACTCTCCACGGACGACGTCCAGTACCTGTGGCTGCCGCTCGCGCACGTCTTCGGCAAGGTCCTCACCTCCGGCCAGATCGAGGTCGGTCACGTCACCGCGGTCGACGGCCGCGTCGACAAGATCATCGAGAACCTCCCGGTGGTCCAGCCGACCTACATGGCCGCCGTCCCCCGGATCTTCGAGAAGGTCTACAACGGGGTCGCCTCCAAGGCGCGGGCCGGTGGCGGCGCCAAGTACAAGATCTTCCAGTGGGCCGCCGGGGTCGCCCGGGAGCACGCCAAGGTGTCGCAGGACAACTTCCGCCGCACCGGCACGGCATCCGTACCGTTCGCGCTCGGTGCCAAGCACAAGGTCGCCGACACCCTCGTCTTCGCCAAGATCCGCGAGGCGTTCGGCGGCCGGCTCCGTGCCTGCGTCTCCGGCTCCGCGGCGCTCGCCCCCGACATCGGCTTCTTCTTCGCCGGCGCCGGCATCCACATCCTGGAGGGGTACGGCCTCACCGAGACGAGCGCCGCCTCCTTCGTGAACCCGGGCGAGGCGTACCGCACCGGCACGGTCGGCAAGCCGCTCCCCGGCACCGAGGTCCGTATCGCGGACGACGGCGAGATCCTGCTGCGTGGCCCCGGCCTGATGGAGGGCTACCACCGGCTGCCGGAGAAGACCGCCGAGGTGCTGGAGTCCGACGGCTGGTTCCACACCGGCGACATCGGTGAGCTCTCCGTTGACGGCTACCTGCGGATCACCGACCGCAAGAAGGACCTGATCAAGACGTCCGGCGGCAAGTACATCGCCCCGGCGGAGGTCGAGGGCCAGTTCAAGGCGGTGTGCCCGTTCGTCTCCAACATCCTGGTGCACGGCGCCGACCGTAACTTCTGCACCGCCCTGATCGCCCTCGACGAGCCGACCCTCCTCGGCTGGGCGGCCGAGAACG
The DNA here is from genome assembly GCF_042717135.1 of Streptomyces sp. NPDC058620. Lineage (NCBI taxonomy): Bacteria > Bacillati > Actinomycetota > Actinomycetes > Kitasatosporales > Streptomycetaceae > Streptomyces > Streptomyces sp. NPDC058620. The sequence goes on along the minus strand of NZ_JBHXQO010000032.1, from coordinate 43,833 downwards.
GCCTGGGCGGCAAGTCGTACGCGGAGGTGGTGGCCTCGCCGCAGACGGTGGAGCTCATCGAGGGCTATGTGAAGCGCCTCAACGAGGGCCTCCAGCGCTGGCAGACCATCAAGAAGTTCCGGCTGCTGCCGCGTGACCTCGACATCGAGCACGGCGAGCTGACCCCGAGCCTCAAGCTCAAGCGGCCGGTCGTCGAGCGCGAGTACAAGCAGCTCATCGAGGACATGTACGCGGGGTCCCGCGAGGCGTGACGCGCGGGCAGGGCCGCGCGTGAGCGACACGCGTGCGGGGACGCGGACCGCGTGCGAGCGGTACGCGTCCGAGGACGGGGCCGGTGGGGGCTGATCACCCATCGGCCCCCTCCGCGTTTCCACGAGCTCATCTTCTGTTCGTCTGCGCTCGGTTCTGCGCCCACTTCGGTAACTCGGTGCTTATGTGCGCGGTCGGTCTGTCACTCTGTCGTGTGTCGTCGGCCGCATCTCGTGAGACCCGGTAGGAGCCGCACCGTGGGGCCAATACCCTTGCAGCGGGACAGTGTTCACCGTCCCGCCACCGACGTCGTGGGTCACCACGACGATCCGCGTCCGGTGGTCCGTACGAGCCTGCCCGGAATCGCTCTCACGCCGTCAGCGGCCCGTGGGTTCGTCCGTGCCGCCCTCGCCGACTGGACCGGGCTCGGCGTGCCCGCCGCCGCGGGGTTCAGCGACCGGCTCGCCGACGACGCGGTGACCGTGGCCAACGAGCTGGTCACCAACGCGGTCGTGCACGCCGGGACGACCGTCGAACTGCTCCTGCGCCTCGAAGAGGCGTCCGAGAGCGAACCGGCGGCCCTCGTGATGGAAGTCACCGACCACCACCCCGCCCGCGCCGTGCGCGGAGAGGGGTCCGCGGCCGGGACCGAGCGGGCGCCCTCTCCCGACCCCGCGGAGTACGGCAGGGGGTTACACCTCGTCGCCACCCTCGCCGAGTCCTGGGGCATCACCTACCGCACCGGCCGCAAGACCGTCTGGGCCCGCCTCTGCGTCGACGACTGGAGTGCGGCACCCGGCCCCTCGGAGGAGGCCACGCTCCAACACGGGCTGCGGGCCGCGGAGATCCTCGCCCCCGCCACCCGCCGCATCGAACGCGACGACGCCGACTGGGACAGCCGGGCCGCGCTCTCCTTCCTCGCCGAGGCGTCCGATCTGCTGGCCGGCCAGCTGGACGAGGACCTGGTCGCGGCGATAGCCGGACAACTGCTCGTCCCGAGGCTCGCCGACTGGTGCGCGATCTGGCTGGAGAGCGAGGGCGCCGGACCCGGCGCCGACCCCCGGCTGGCCCGCGTCTGGCACAGCGACGAGACCGGGACCGAGGACCTGCGCACGGTGCTGGAGAAGGAACCGCTCAGGCTGCCCGGCAGCGTCGGTACCGGCCCGATACCCGTGCCGTGGCCCGGGGAGGGCGCCGGGGACGCTCCAGGGGACCGCGGGCCCGAAGACGACGCGGAGTGGGAGCGGCCGCGGGACGACGCCGTGGACCCGCCGGCCGGAGGCCGCGACGGGGCCGCGCTCGCGTACCGCATCACCGCCGGCGGCCGCACGCTCGGAACCGTCCTCGTCGGCCGGGAGGGCGTCCCCCGGGTGCCCGACGACGTGGCCTCGCTGATCGAGGACTTCGTACGCCGCGTCGGCCTCGCCGTCGGAGCCGCCCGCGCCTACACGCGGCAGGCCACCATCAGCCGCATCCTCCAGCGCGGGCTGCTGCCCAGCAAGGTCGCCGAGATCCCCGGCGTCACCAGCGCGCTGGTATACGAACCGGGCGACGACGGCGTCGTGGGCGGTGACTTCTACGACATCTTCCCGTGCCCCGGCGACCGCTGGTGCTTCGTCCTCGGCGACGTCCAGGGCAGCGGGCCCGAGGCCGCCGTCGTCACCGGTCTCGCCCGCCCCTGGCTGCGGCTGCTGTCCCGCGAGGGCTTCGGCGTCGGCAAGGTCCTGGACCGGCTCAACCGGCTGCTCCTCGACGACGCCATGGAAGCGGCCGAGGCCGCCGCTCTGATGGTCGCGGCGGCGGGCGGCCAGCAGATCCTCGACGGCTCGCAGTCCCGGTTCCTCTCCCTCCTGTACGGGGAGGTCGTGCCGCTCCCCGGCGGCGGGGTGCGCTGCACCGTCGCCAGCGCCGGCCACCCGCTGCCCCTGCTGCTGAGCCCGGACGGTTCCGTACGGTTCGCCGCGGAACCGCAGGTGCTGCTCGGGGTCGTCGAGGACGTCGCGTACGAGAGCCAGAGCTTCGATCTGGCGCCGGGCGAGAGTCTGCTCTGCGTCACCGACGGGGTGACCGAGCGGCGTTCCGGGCCGGCCATGTTCGACGACGGGGACGGACTGGCACGGGCCCTGGCGGGCTGCGCTGGGCTGCCAGCCGAGGGGATCGCGGACCGGATCAAACGCGCCGTCCACGACTTCGCCGAGCGGCCGCCCGACGACGATCTCGCCCTCCTGGTGCTCCAGGTCGACTGAGACGCGGGTGTGCGGGGCGGGTCCGGCGGCGAGTGACAATGGACGGTATGCCTTCCGTACTGCCCGATGGTGAGCCCGTGCCCGACGACGGGGCGCTGCCCAGCCATGCCCTGGACGGCGCCGCCGACCGACCGCTCGGCTTCTACCTGCACGTTCCGTACTGCGCCACCCGCTGCGGGTACTGCGATTTCAACACCTACACCGCCACCGAGCTGCGGGGCTCCGGCGGTGCGCTGGCCTCCCGGGACAACTACGCGGCCCACCTGATCGAGGAGGTCCGCCAGGCCCGCAAGGTGCTCGGCGACGACCCACGGCCGGTCCGCACCGTCTTCGTCGGGGGCGGCACGCCCACGCTGCTGCCCGCCGCCGACCTTGTACGGATGCTGGGGGCGATCCGTGAGGAGTTCGGGCTCGCGGACGACGCCGAGGTGACGACGGAGGCCAATCCCGAGTCCGTCGATCCGGCGTATCTGGCGGCGCTGCGGGAAGGCGGCTTCAACCGGGTCTCCTTCGGCATGCAGAGCGCGAAGCAGCACGTGCTGAAGATCCTCGACCGGACGCACACACCCGGCCGGCCCGAGGCGTGCGTCGCCGAGGCGCGGGACGCGGGCTTCGAGCACGTCAACCTCGACCTGATCTACGGCACGCCCGGGGAGTCGGACGACGACTGGCGCGCCACGCTGGACGCGGCGATCGGTGCCGGGCCCGACCACGTGTCGGCGTACGCGCTGATCGTCGAGGAGGGCACCCAGCTCGCCCGGCGCATCCGGCGCGGGGAGATCCCGATGACCGATGACGACGCGCACGCGGACCGCTATCTGATCGCGGACGAGGCGATGGCCGCGGCGGGCTTCTCCTGGTACGAGGTGTCGAACTGGTCCCGGACGCCGGAGGGCCGGTGCCTGCACAACGAGCTCTACTGGCGCGGGGCCGACTGGTGGGGCGCGGGGCCCGGTGCGCACAGCCATGTGGGCGGGGTGCGCTGGTGGAACGTGAAGCACCCGGGAGCGTACGCGCAGGCCCTGGCGGAAGGGCGGTCGCCGGGCGCGGGGCGCGAGATCCTGTCCGCGGAGGACCGGCGGGTGGAGCGGATCCTGCTGGAGCTGCGGCTCGTGGACGGCTGCCCGTTGTCGCTGCTGGCCCCGGCGGGGCTGGCGGCGGCGCGGCGTGCCGTGGGGGACGGGCTCCTGGAGGCGGGGGCGTTCGGCGCGGGGCGGGCGGTGCTGACCTTGCGGGGGCGGCTGCTGGCCGACGCGGTGGTCCGGGACCTGGTGGACTGAACGCCTGCGGCGGGCCGTACCGGGGCTCCGCCCCCGGGCCCCGGTACCCGATCGCCGGACTGGCTGGAGGACGGCCCTACTCAGGCGCCGTGACGAAGTCGATCAGTTCTTCCACCCGGCCCAGCAGCTCCGGTTCCAGGTCCCGGTAGGAGCGCACGGTCGACAGGATGCGCTGCCAGGCAGCGCCCGTGTTCTCCGGCCAGGACAGGGCGCGGCACACGCCCGTCTTCCAGTCCTGGCCGTGCGGGACCCCCGGCCACGAGGGGATGCCCACCGAGGACGGTTTCACCGCTTCCCAGACGTCGATGTAGGGGTGGCCCACCACCAGGACGTCGCCGTCCGAGACCTGGGCGGCGATGCGGGACTCCTTCGAGCCGGGGACCAGGTGGTCGACCAGTACGCCCAGCCTCGCGTCCGGCCCCGGGGAGAAGTCGCGGACGATCGCGGGGAGGTCGTCGATGCCCTCCAGGTACTCGACCACCACGCCCTCGATACGGAGGTCGTCGCCCCAGACCCGCTCGACCAGTTCCGCGTCGTGGCGGCCCTCCACATAGATCCGGCCCGCCCGCGCGACCCGCGCACGCGCCCCGGGGACCGCCAGCGAGCCGGAGGCCGTGCGTGCGGGACGGGCGGGGGCCGAGGAGCCGGGGCGGACCAGCGTGACGACCCGGCCCTCCAGCAGGAAGCCGCGCGGCTCCATCGGGAACACCCGGTGCTTGCCGAAGCGGTCCTCCAGGGTCACCGTCGGGCCCTGCGCCGTCTTCTCGCAACGGATCACCGCCCCGCAGAAGCCGGTGGCGGCCTCCTCGACGACCAGGTCGGGCTCGGCGGGGACCTCGGGGGCCGGTACGGACTTCTTCCACGGCGGGGTCAGGTCCGGCTGGTAGCTGCGCATCGGACGACGATACGGCGGCGGGCGGTCACGACACGCCGAACTGAGCCGCCAGTTGATCACGTTGCATCCGTACGAACGTGGCGTCCACCACCGCTCCGTGCCCCGGTACGTACACCGCGTCCTCACCGCCCAGAGCCAGCAGCCGGTCGAGAGCGGCCGGCCAGCGGGAGGGGATGGCGTCGTGGCCGGCCTGCGGTTCCCCGGACTGCTCGACCAGATCACCGCAGAACACCACGGCGGGCGAGCCCGGCACCAGAACCGCCAGGTCGTGACCGCTGTGACCAGGCCCCGCATTGGCCAGGAGCACCTGGAGCCCGCCGCCCAGATCGAGCGTCCACTCCCCGCACACCTCGTGGTGCGGGGCGACCAGCACGTCCACCGCTTCCGCCGCATCGTGCTCGGACACCCCGTGGTGCACCGCCGAGCTGTGCAGCTCGTCCGCCCCGTTCCTCAGCAGATCCACGATGCCGACCGCCCCGAACACCTCGGCCCCGGCGAACACCGCGGTGCCCAGAACATGATCGAAGTGCGGATGACTCAGTGCGATATGCGTCACCCTCCCGCCGAGCAGACGCTCCGCCTGGGAGCGCAGCTCGGCCCCCTCACGGAGCGAGGAACCGGTGTCGAAGAGCAGCGCACGGTCCGCTCCCGCCACCAGCGCGGCCGTCGCGTCCCACACCGGAAGGCGCCGGCGGCCCACACCGTTGCTCAACCGCTCCCAGCCGAGCTCTTCCCAAGAGACGTCCATACAACGACGCTATCGGCAACGACCTGCGCAGTCTCGCGGTAGCGTGACCGGTCGCCCTTGCCCGGGGGCCACCCCGCCCCCGTACACTGACGGAGGGGAATGCTGGCACTCGAACGCACAGAGTGCCAGGACGAGACCGGGAACCACAGCTGGAGGTGTGCGCGATGCTCAGCGAACGCAGACTCGAAGTGCTGCGCGCCATCGTCCAGGACTATGTCGGCACCGAGGAGCCGGTCGGCTCCAAGGCGCTGACCGAGCGGCACAACCTCGGGGTGTCCCCGGCCACGGTCCGCAACGACATGGCGGTGCTGGAGGACGAGGGCTTCATCGCCCAGCCCCACACCAGCGCGGGGCGCATTCCGACGGACAAGGGCTACCGGCTCTTCGTCGACCGGCTCGCGGGCGTCAAGCCCCTGTCGTCGCCGGAGCGCAGGGCCATTCAGAACTTCCTCGACGGCGCGGTCGACCTCGACGACGTCGTGGGCCGTACCGTGCGGCTGCTCGCGCAGCTGACCCGGCAGGTCGCCGTCGTGCAGTACCCCTCGCTGACCCGTTCGACGGTGCGGCACGTGGAACTGCTCCTGCTGGCTCCGGCCCGGCTGATGCTGGTGCTGATCACGGATACCGGCCGGGTCGAACAGCGTATGATCGACTGCCCTGCGCCGTTCGGTGAGACATCTCTGGCGGACCTCCGGGCGCGGCTCAACAGCCGTGTCGTGGGTCGCCGTTTCGCGGATGTCCCGCAACTGGTGCAGGACTTGCCGGAGTCCTTCGAGGGCGAGGACAGAGGAACCGTTTCCACGGTCCTCTCGATCCTTCTCGAAACTCTGGTGGAGGAGACGGAGGAGCGGCTGATGATCGGCGGCACCTCCAACCTCACCCGCTTCGGGCACGACTTCCCTGTGATGATCCGGCCGGTGCTGGAGGCATTGGAGGAGCAGGTCGTGCTGCTGAAGCTGCTCGGCGAGGCCAAGGACTCGGGCATGACCGTACGTATCGGTCACGAGAACGCCCACGAGGGCCTCAACTCCACGTCCGTGGTCGCGGTCGGCTACGGTTCGGGCGACGAGGCAGTCGCCAAACTCGGCGTGGTCGGACCGACCCGCATGGACTACCCCGGAACGATGGGAGCGGTACGCGCAGTGGCACGTTACGTCGGACAGATCCTGGCGGAGTCGTAAGTGGCCACGGACTACTACGCCGTACTCGGCGTGCGCCGCGACGCATCTCAGGACGAGATCAAGAAGGCATTCCGCAGGCTCGCCCGCGAGCTGCATCCGGATGTCAACCCGGACCCGAAGACCCAGGAGCGGTTCAAGGAGATCAACGCCGCCTACGAGGTGTTGTCGGACCCGCAGAAGAAGCAGGTCTACGACCTCGGCGGCGACCCGCTGTCCGCCTCCGGCGGCGGTGGCGCGGGCGGATTCGGACAGGGTGGCTTCGGCAACTTCTCCGACATCATGGACGCGTTCTTCGGTACGGCGTCCCAGCGCGGGCCCCGTTCACGGACCCGGCGCGGCCAGGACGCCATGATCCGGCTGGAGATCGACCTCTCCGAGGCGGCCTTCGGTACGACCAAGGACATCCAGGTCGACACGGCGGTCGTCTGTACGACCTGTAGCGGTGAGGGCGCCGCGCCCGGCACCTCCGCCCAGACCTGTGACATGTGCCGCGGCCGCGGTGAGGTCTCGCAGGTCACCCGGTCCTTCCTCGGCCAGGTCATGACCTCGCGGCCCTGCCCGCAGTGCCAGGGCTTCGGTACGGTCGTGCCGACCCCCTGCCCGGAGTGCGCCGGAGACGGCCGCATCCGCTCACGTCGCACGCTCACGGTGAAGATCCCGGCAGGTGTCGACAACGGCACCCGGATCCAGCTCGCGGGCGAGGGCGAGGTCGGCCCCGGCGGCGGCCCGGCCGGCGATCTGTACGTCGAGATCCACGAGCTGTCGCACGCCGTGTTCCAGCGGCGAGGCGACGACCTGCACTGCACGGTCACCATCCCGATGACGGCGGCGGCCCTCGGCACCCAGGTGCCGCTGGAGACGCTGGACGGCATGGAGGAGATCGACATCAGGCCGGGCACGCAGTCCGGCCAGTCGGTTCCGCTGCACGGGCGCGGCATCACGCATCTGCGGGGCGGCGGGCGCGGTGATCTCATCGTGCACGTCGAGGTCATGACCCCGTCGAAGCTGGACGCGGAGCAGGAGCGCGTCCTTCGCGAGCTCGCGAAGCTGCGTGGCGAGGAGCGGCCCACCGGGCAGTTTCAGCCAGGTCAGCAGGGGCTCTTCTCCCGGCTGAAGGACGCGTTCAACGGTCGCTGACCGCCCGCGCCAAACGCCTGTGGCCTTACCCCGCACCGCCCGCCGGTCTCTTACCGGCGGGCGGTGCGGCGTGTGCAGAGGGCTGCGGTGGTATACCGTCCGCGCCGCCCCCTGGCTGATTCGGCGCGGTGCACCGGACGTGGCACGATGCGGTCATGTCCTCCGCGTTGACCGATCTCTGCCGGTATCCGATCGTGCAGGCCCCCATGGCGGGCGGAGTGTCCGGCCCGCAGCTCGTCGGCGCTGTCGCCGAGGCCGGTGGGCTCGGTTTCCTCGCCGCCGGGTACAAGACGGCGGACGGCATGTACAACGAGATCAAACTGGTGCGCGGACTGACCGGGCAGCCCTTCGGCGTCAACCTCTTCATGCCGCAGACCGGCCACGCCGACCCGAGCGCCGTCGAGGTGTACCGGCACCAGCTCGCCGGTGAGGCCCTCTGGTACGAGACTCCGCTCGGCGAGGTGGACTGCGGTGGCGACGACGGCTACGAGGCCAAGACCGCGATCCTCCTGGAGGACCCGGTTCCGGTCGTCTCCTTCACCTTCGGCTGCCCCTCCCGGGAAACCCTCGACGCGTTCGCCCAGGCGGGCACGTACACCGTGGTGACGGTCACCTCCGCCGAGGAGGCACAGGCCGCGCAGTGGGCGGGCGCCGACGCCGTCTGCGTCCAGGGCGTGGAGGCGGGCGGCCACCAATCCACGCACCGCGACGACCCGCAGGCCGACAACACCGGCATCGGGCTGCTGGCCCTCCTCGCCCAGGTGCGCGAGAGCGTGCAGATTCCGCTCATCGCGTCGGGCGGCCTGATGCGCGGCTCCCAGATCGCCGCCGTACTCGCCGCGGGGGCCGACGCGGCGCAGCTCGGCACCGCCTTCCTGGCCACCCCCGAGTCGGGGGCCCACCTGCTGCACAAGCAGGCACTCACCAACCCGCTGTTCGTGCGGACCGCGCTGACCCGGGCGTTCTCCGGGCGCCCCGCGCGCGGTCTCGTCAACCGCTTCGTGACCGAGCACGGCCCCTACGCCCCGGCCGCCTATCCGCAGGTGCACCAGATGACGAGCGCTCTGCGCAAGGCCGCCGCCAAGGCGGGCGACGCCCAGGGCATGGCGCTGTGGGCGGGCCAGGGGCACCGGATGGCACGCGAGCTGCCCGCCGGTGAACTGATCGACCTGCTCGCCGCCGAACTGGAAGCCGCGCGCGCGGCCCTGAGTGTGAGGAGTGCCGAGTGACGGCACCGGTCTTCGTCGTCGAACAGCTCCCCGGCGGGGCCGAGTTCGTCCTGGACGGCCCCGAGGGACGGCACGCCGTCTCCGTGAAGCGGCTGCACGCGGGCGAGGAGGTCGTCCTGACCGACGGGCGGGGCCGCTGGGCGGAGGGGATCGTCCGGGCAGCCGAGGGGAAGGACCGGCTCCTCGTGACGGACCTGGAGCCGGTGCACGAGGAGCCGGTGCCCAGCCCCCGTATCACCGTCGTCCAGGCCCTCCCCAAGGGTGACCGCGGCGAGGTGGCCGTCGAGACGATGACGGAGACGGGCATCGACGCGATCGTGCCGTGGCAGGCTTCGCGCTGCATCACGCAGTGGAAGGGCGACCGCGGGCTCAAGTCGCTGGCCAAGTGGCGCAGTACGGCCCGGGAGGCGGGGAAGCAGTCCCGCCGGGTGCGCTTCCCCGACGTGACCGAGGCGATGACGACCAAGCAGGTGGCCGCGCTTCTGGCCTCCGCCGACTTCGCGGGTGTCCTGCACGAGGACCGCGCGCACGACAGCGAGGCGCTCGCCACCGCCGTGCTGCCCTCCGAGGGGGAGATCGTGCTCGTCGTCGGCCCGGAGGGCGGCGTCTCCCCGGACGAGCTCGCGGCGTTCGCGCAGGCCGGCGCCCGCCCCTACCGGCTCGGGCACAGCGTGCTGCGCACCTCCACGGCCGGAACGGCCGCGACGGCCCTCCTGCTGGGGCGCACGGGCCGCTGGGGCTAGGGCCTTCCGTTTCCAGACGAGCGGCCCCAGGGCCCGTACGGCAGCGGTGGCGGGCTTCACCGGTTCCGCCGGCCCGTCCCGGATAGCATGCCCACGTACTGATCACCAGCGACCGAGGAGGCCGTGCCATGGCGGGAGAGCCGCAGCCCGACTGCCTGTTCTGCAAGATCGTCACGGGAGACATCCCGGCGACCATCGTCCGCGAGAGCGACACCACCGTCGCCTTCCGCGACATAAACCCGCAGGCCCCGACGCACGTTCTGGTCATCCCGAAGGCCCACTACCGGGACGCCGCCTCGCTCGCCGCCGCCGAGCCGGAGATCGCCGCCGACGTGCTGCGCGAGGCCGGTCTCGTCGCCGCCGACGAGAAGGTCGCCGACACCGGGTACCGCATCGTCCTCAACACGGGGGCCGGCGCGGGACAGACCGTCTTCCACGCGCACGCCCACGTCCTGGGCGGACGCGGACTCCAGTGGCCCCCCGGATAGCGGGCAGAGCTCACCGATGTCCGTACGCGAACTGATCGTCCTCGGCACCGCCAGCCAGGTTCCCACCCGGCACCGTAACCACAACGGCTACCTGCTGCGGTGGGACGGCGAGGGCATCCTCTTCGACCCCGGCGAGGGCACCCAGCGCCAGATGCTGCGGGCCGGGGTCGCCGCGCACGACATCAACCGGATCTGCGTCACGCACTTCCACGGGGACCACTCGCTGGGACTGGCCGGGGTGATCCAGCGCATCAACCTCGACCAGGTCCCGCACCCCGTCACCGCGCACTACCCGGCGAGCGGACAGCACTTCTTCGACCGGCTGCGGTACGCGACCGCCTACCGCGAGACCGTGCGGCTGACCGAGGCGCCCGTCGCCGCCGACGGGCCCCTCGCCACCACGGACGCGTACACCCTGGACAGCCACCGGCTCTCCCACCCCGTCGAGTCCTACGGCTACCGGCTGACCGAGCCCGACGGGCGGCGCATGCTCCCCGCGAAACTCGCCGAGCACGGCATCAGGGGGCCGGACGTCGGCCGCGTCCAGCGCGAGGGCTCCCTCGGCGGAGTCCCGCTCGACGCCGTCTCCGAGCGCAGACGGGGGCAGCGGTTCGCGTTCGTCATGGACACCAGACTGTGCGACGGCGTGTACGTGCTCGCCGAGGGCTGCGACCTGCTCGTCATCGAGTCGACCTTCCTCGACGAGGACGAGCGGCTCGCCACCGACCACGGCCACCTGACCGCCGGGCAGGCCGCCCGGGTGGCGGCGGAAGCGGGCGTACGGCACCTCGTGCTGACCCACTTCTCGCAGCGGTACGACGACCCGGGCCTCTTCGAGGCCCAGGCCAGAGCCGCCGGGTTCACGGGCGAACTGACCGTCGCCCGGGACCTGATGCGGGTCCCCGTGCCCACCAGGCACCTCTGAATCACATCAGCACCACCATTCGTGAGTGAGACAACGTGCACCTCCCCAAGGCAGAACTCCACCTCCACATCGAAGGCACCCTCGAACCCGAGCTGGCCTTCGCCCTCGCCGGGCGCAACGGGGTGACGCTGCCCTTCGCCGACACCGAAGAGCTGCGCACCGCCTACCTCTTCGACGATCTCCAGACCTTCCTCGACCTCTACTACGCGCTGATGGCCGTGCTGCGCACCGAGGAGGACTTCGAGGACCTCGCGAACGCCTACCTCACCCGCGCCGCGGCCCAGGGCGTCCGGCACGCGGAGATCTTCTTCGACCCGCAGGCGCACACCGCCCGCGGCGTCCCGATCGGCACCGTCGTCGAGGGACTCGGCAGGGCGCTGGACCGCAGCGAGGAGACGCACGGCATCTCCACCCAGCTGATCATGTGCTTCCTGCGCGACCAGTCGGCCGAGTCGGCGCTGGAGACCCTGGAGGCCGCGAAGCCGTATCTGCACCGGATCAGCGCCGTCGGCCTCGACTCCGCCGAGGTCGGCCACCCGCCGGCGAAGTTCCGCGAGGTGTACGAGGCGGCCGGCGCCCTCGGACTGCGCAAGGTCGCCCACGCCGGCGAGGAGGGCCCGCCCGCGTACATCCGGGAGGCCCTGGACATCCTCGGTGTCGAGCGCATCGATCACGGGCTGCGCTGCATGGAGGACCCGGACCTGGTGAAGCGGCTGGTCGCGGACCGCATTCCGCTCACGCTCTGCCCACTGTCCAACGTACGGCTGCGCGCCATCGACATCCTGGAGGAGCACCCCCTGCGGGCCATGATGGACGCCGGGCTGCTCTGCACGGTGAACTCCGACGACCCGGCCTACTTCGGCGGATACGTCGGAGACACCTTCCACGCCGTCCACGAGGCGCTCGGCCTGGACGACGAACACCTGCGCACACTGGCCCGCAACTCCTTCGAGGCGGCCTTCCTCGACCACGACGAGGAGCGCAGGGCGCGTTACCTCTCCGAGGTCGAGGCGTACGCGTTCGACTGACCGGGCCCGCCCGCCGGACCGGCCGTCCGGAACGCGTTCCTGCCGAGGCGCCTGCGGCGCAGCGCGGGAACCTTGAGTTCCGTGACGGCCTGCTCCGGTGAGCCCAGCTTGGGTACGGCGCCCGGGAGGGAACCGGTGGTGGCGGCGAGCAGGGCGGCCGGCGCGCCACCCCGGCGGCGGACCGAGCCGGGCACCAGCGGACGGCCACCGGTGTGCAGGGCGACCGCGGTCACGGGCGCCGCCACCAGGAGCGTGACGGCCCCCAGGATCAGCCCCATCACGGAGTAGCCGGCCGCCTCGGACAGCACGCTGCCCAGCACCGGGCCGCAGGCCACCCCGACGGACGAGGCGGAGCCCGCCAGGACCGCCCAGCGGCCCCGTACGTCGAGCGACGCGGCCAGGCCGATCAGATACGAGAGGACCACCGGGTAGAAGGCGTTCCACACGATCTCCCCGGTCGCGAACGAACCGAGGCTCCCGGCCGAGGAACTGAGCACGATGCTCCCGGCGATGATCATCGTGCCGAAGCCGATCGGCACGGCCCGGCCGAGCCGTGCCCCGAGCAGTCCGGCTCCCATCACGCCGAGCAGCCCCGCCCCCAGCGCGGCGGCGAACACCGCGCCGATGGTGACCTCGGAGAGTCCGACCTGCACGACACCGATCCGGCTGCTCACGCCCCACAGCGCGTTCTGCGCCATCGACCAGACGAGCATGCCGCCCGCCAGCACCAGACCGGAGCGGCGGTGCGGAAGCCGCCCGGAAGCCGGGACGGCGGACTCCGCGGGTACGGGGCCACCGAGGCGCGAGGTGGCGGGCCAGACGAGCAGTGCGACGAGCGCGATCGAAGCGAACGGCAGCCGGTGGCCGCCGCCGAGGTGCGGGATCGTCAGATAGAGGGCGCCCGCGGTCGCGGACACGCTGAGCAGCCCCAGGGACGAGGTCCGGTGCGGATCGCCCTGCGCGGCGATGCCCGAGGCGGCCACCGCGGTCGCCGTACCGGAGCCGAGGCCGCCGATGACCGCGCCCAGGACCACCAGGGGGACGGACCCGGCCGACGCGGCGCAGCCGTACCCCACGAAGGCCAGCAGCAGTCCGATGCGCGCCGGTCTCTGTGCCCCGTACCGCTCGACGCGGCCCGCCAGCGTGAAGCCGGCGGAGGCGGAGCTCAGCAGGAGGGCGCTGCCGACCAGGCCGGCCTGGGCCGGACCGAGGCCCAGAGAGGTGCTGAGCCGGCCGACGATGGTGGGGAGCAGATAGGCGGCGAGGTAACCGGCGGTGAACACGGCAACCAAGGGCCACGCGGCGCGCGGGCGCGGGGACATGGGCGTTCCTGAAGACATGCCAGAAGAGGCAGAAGAAGGCAGGGGAGGGTACGGCGAGGAGAAAAGGGGGGAGTCGGGGCACTCGTCAGTAACTGTCCCCAACGGTGCTCGCGGGCCAATTTGTATCAAGCGCGCAGACCCGGCCGAAAGTCACCGAGCTGTGATCTGGATCACATATGCGTTTGCTGGCGTGGCAGAGGGGTAACAGCGCATGTTTGCGCAGGTCAGGGCGAGTGAGCGCGGCGCGCGCTACCCGGATGCGGAGGCGGATCGGGCAGACTGGCCGGGTCTCGCACTGTTCAGATCTCGTACGGGGAGCGCACGGTGAGCACAGGCAGCACAGGCATCGATCCGCTCGTGGGACTGCGGGTCCCGCAGGACCCGGCATGCGACGTCTTCCTGACAGGCACGGTCTTCCTCGACATCATCTTCACCGGCCTGGACAGCGCACCCGTGCGCGGTACGGAGTCCTGGGCGCGCGGCATGGGATCGAGCCCCGGCGGCGTCGCCAACATGGCCACCGCACTCGCCCGGCTCGGCCTGCGCACCTCGATGGCCGCGGCCTTCGGCGACGACCACTACGGGGAGTACTGCCGGGACGCCCTCGAACAGGGCGAGGGTGTCGATCTGTCGATGTCGTACACCGTGCCCGGCTGGCACTCGCCCGTCACCGTCTCCATGGCGTACGAGGGCGAACGGACCATGGTCTCGCACGGTCACGAGGCCCCCGCTCCCGCGACGGACGCCGTCCCCGGCCGGACGTTCCCGCACTGCCCGCCGCGTGCCCGCGCCGCCGTCGCCTCCCTCGTCCCCGGCCGCAGCGAACCCTGGGTGGCCACCGCGGCACGCAACGGCGCCCTGATCTTCGCCGACGTCGGCTGGGACGAGACCGGCCGCTGGGACCTGGACGCCCTGCCCGACCTCGCACACTGCGCGGCCTTCCTCCCCAACGCCGAGGAGGCGATGCGCTACACCCGGACCGACTGCCCGCGCGCGGCGGCCCACGCCCTGGCCGAGCGGGTGCCTCTCGCCGTGGTCACCCTCGGCGCGGAGGGCGCCTACGCGGTCGACGGGACGACCGGCACCACCGCCGAGGTGCCCGCCATCGAGGTGGAGGCCCTCGACCCGACCGGGGCGGGCGACGTCTTCGTCGCCGGTTTCGTCACCAGCACGCTGGCCGGCTGGCCGCTCGCCGACCGCCTGGCCTTCGCCGGGCTCACCGCCGCGCTGTCCGTGCAGGAGTTCGGCGGCTCGCTGTCCGCCCCCGGCTGGTCGGAGATCGCCGCCTGGTGGCAGCAGGTGCGCACCCATGCCGACCAGGACCCGGCCGCCCTGGAGCGGTACGCCTTCCTGGAGGAGCTGCTGCCGACCGCGAGCCGCTCCTGGCCGCTGCGCCGTGCCGTACCGACGATCGGCTTCCGCCAGTAGCGCGGACTGCGAAAATCCCTCGGTGTTGTCAGTGCCAAGTCGTAGGCTTGGTGATCCAGAGGTTGTCGAGCAGCGAGAACCCTGCAACGGGAGGTATGTGCAGGCCCGAGGGCCGGCCCATGACTCAGACACCCACACAGCCGCAGGCGCGTGCCCAGATCAGGATTCCGGCCGCTCACCCCATGGTGATGCTCCTGGGATCGGGTGACTCGCTGCTGCGCGTGATCGAAACGGCGTTCCCGGCAGCCGACATCCACGTCCGGGGCAACGAAATCAGCGCTGTCGGGGATGCGGCGGAAGTCGCCCTGATCCAGCGACTGTTCGACGAGATGATGCTGGTGCTCCGCACCGGTCTGCCGATGACGGAGGACGCAGTGGAACGCTCGATCGCCATGCTCAGGGCGAGCGAGAACGGCGACGGGGATGGTTCCGAGACCCCCGCTGACGTACTCACCCAGAACATCCTTTCCAGCCGTGGCCGCACCATCCGCCCCAAGACCCTCAACCAGAAGCGGTACGTCGACGCGATCGACAAGCACACGATCGTCTTCGGTATCGGCCCCGCGGGCACCGGCAAGACCTATCTCGCCATGGCGAAGGCGGTCCAGGCGCTCCAGTCCAAGCAGGTCAGCCGGATCATCCTGACGCGGCCCGCCGTCGAGGCGGGAGAGCGGCTCGGCTTCCTGCCCGGCACGCTCTTCGACAAGATCGACCCGTATCTGCGCCCGCTCTACGACGCACTCCACGACATGCTCGACCCCGACTCGATCCCGCGGCTGATGGCGGCGGGCACGATCGAGGTGGCGCCCCTGGCGTACATGAGGGGCAGAACGCTCAACGACGCCTTCATCATTCTCGACGAGGCGCAGAACACCAGCGCCGAGCAGATGAAGATGTTCCTGACCCGGCTCGGCTTCGACTCGAAGATCGTCGTCACCGGTGACGTCACCCAGGTCGACCTGCCGACCGGCACGAAGAGCGGCCTGCGGCAGGTCCAGGACATCCTGGAGGGCATCCAGGACGTCCACTTTTCCCGGCTCACCTCCCAGGATGTCGTCCGGCACAAGCTGGTCGGCCGTATCGTCGACGCGTACGAGAAGTACGACAACCGAGAAAGCCCCAACGGGAAGTAGTCACAGCGCACCATGTCGATCGATGTCAACAACGAGTCCGGAACCGAGGTCGACGAGCAGGCGATCCTCGACATCGCCCGCTACGCACTGGCACGGATGCGTATCCACGCGCTCTCCGAGCTCTCGGTGATCGTGGTGGACAGCGCCGCCATGGAGCAGCTCCACATCCAGTGGATGGACCTTCCCGGCCCTACGGATGTCATGTCCTTCCCGATGGACGAGCTGCGTCCGCCGGTCAAGGACGACGAGGAGCCCCCGCAGGGGCTCCTCGGTGACATCGTGCTCTGCCCGGAGGTCGCGAAGCGGCAGGGCGAGGAGGCCGAGACCGGGCACTCCATGGACGAGGAGCTCCAGCTCCTCACCGTCCACGGTGTGCTGCACCTCCTCGGCTACGACCACGAGGAGCCGGACGAGAAGGCCGAGATGTTCGGCCTCCAGGCGGCGATCGTCGACGGCTGGCGCGGTGAGCGCGGGCTGACCGGTCCCTCCCCGGCCCCCACCGTCTCGTGAGCGTGCCCCTCATCTCCGGCGCCGTCCTGCTGGTGGTCGTCGGCTGGCTCGCGGCCTGCGCCGAGGCGGGCATCGCCCGCACGTCGAGCTTCCGGGCCGCCGAGGCGGTCCGGGCCGGACGGCGCGGCAGCGCCAAGCTGGAACAGGTCGCGGCCGACCCGACCCGCTACCTCAACGTCGCCCTGCTGGTGCGGGTGGCCTGCGAGATGTCGGCCGGGGTGCTCGTCACGTACGCCTGCCTGAAGGAATTCCCGGAGACCTGGGAGGCGCTGGCCGTGGCGATGGGCGTCATGGTCCTCGTCTCGTACGTCGCCATCGGGGTCTCCCCCCGCACCATCGGACGCCAGCACCCGCTGAACACGGCGACGGCGGCGGCGTACGTCCTGCTGCCGCTGGCCAGGATCATGGGCCCGATCCCGCAGCTGCTGATCCTCCTCGGCAACGCGCTGACGCCCGGCAAGGGCTTCCGCAAGGGCCCGTTCGCCAGTGAGGCCGAGCTGCGCGCGATGGTCGACCTCGCCGAGCAGGAGTCGCTCATCGAGGACGACGAGCGCCGCATGGTGCACTCGGTGTTCGAGCTCGGCGACACGCTCGTACGCGAGGTGATGGTGCCGCGCACGGACCTCGTCTGCATCGAGCGCTACAAGACGATCCGCCAGGCGCTGACGCTGGCGCTGCGCTCGGGTTTCTCGCGCATCCCGGTCACCGGGGAGAACGAGGACGACATCGTCGGCGTCGTGTACCTCAAGGACCTGGTCCGCAAGACGCACATCAACCGCGAGTCGGAGGCCGATCCGGTCTCCACGGCGATGCGGCCCGCCGCGTTCGTACCGGACACGAAGAACGCCGGTGACCTGCTGCGCGAGATGCAGCAGGACCGCAGCCACGTCGCGGTCGTCATCGACGAGTACGGCGGCACGGCGGGCATCGTCACCATCGAGGACATCCTCGAGGAGATCGTCGGCGAGATCACCGACGAGTACGACCGTGAGCTGCCGCCGGTCCAGGAGCTGGAGAACGGCAGTTTCCGGGTCACGGCCAGGCTCGACATCGGCGACCTCGGGGAGTTGTTCGGCCTCGACGAGTACGACGACGAGGACGTGGAGACGGTCGGAGGTCTGCTCGCCAAGGCGCTCGGCCGGGTCCCGATCGCGGGTGCCTCGTCGGTGGTGGACCTTCCCGACGGGCGCAGGCTCCGGCTGACCGCCGAGTCCCCGGCGGGCCGCCGGAACAAGATCGTCACGGTGCTGGCGGAGCCGGCGGGGGCCGAGGCCGCGTGACCCCGCAGGAGCTGAGGGCGTTCTGTCTGGAGTTCAACGCGAGCGTGGAGGAGTTCCCGTTCGGGCCGGAGGCGTCGGTCTTCAAGGTGCTCGGGAAGATGTTCGCGCTCAGCGTGCTGGACGCGCGTCCGCTGACGGTGAATCTGAAGTGCGACCCGGACGAGGCGATCCGGCTCCGTGAGGAGCACGCCGCGATCGTTCCCGGCTGGCACATGAACAAGCGCCACTGGAACACCGTGACGGTCGCGGGCCTCCCCGACGCGATGGTCCGCGAGCTGATCGAGGACTCCTACGACCTGGTGGTTGCGGGTCTGCCGAAGGCGGAACGGCTCCGCCTCGACCGCCCCTGACCGGCCGTCCCGCGGTCATGGCCCTGGCCTATGCTCGGGCCATGACCGAGAGCACCGACCCCCAGAGCACCGGGCCCGCCGCCGAGGACCGCAAGCTCATCACGCTGGCCCGCTCCACACGGGCGCGCAACGGAGTGCCCGAGGGCGCCGCCGTCCGTGACGAGACAGGGCGTACGTACGTCGCCGGCACCGTCGACCTCGGCTCGCTGAAGCTCAGCGCCCTGCAGACCGCGGTCGCGATGGCCGTGGCGAGCGGAGCGAAGTCCCTTGAGGCCGCGGCCGTGGTCACCGAGGCCGAAAGCGCTGCGGACGCGGACCGTGCGGCGGTGCGCGACCTGGGCGGCCCGCAGACCCCGGTCCTGCTGGCGGGCCCCGACGGCGCACTGCGGCTCACCACCCCGGCCGGCTGATTCCCGCTCCGTCGCCCGTGCGAGCTCCGCCGAGGAGCCCGCACGGGCGGCCGGACAGGAGTGAAACCTCCCCAAGTCCCTGAAGAATCAGGCGACTTCCCCTTGCAATCGCTGCCCCGCTGCGCATCAATGAACAGCAGTTCATCCGACGGACCGTCAGATACACCGACGGCCGGGTACGGGGCGCGAGCCGCAGCCCCGTGCCGCCTTCGGCCGTCCAGCCCTCCGTGCGGCGCGCCCCCCGCCCGCGGACGGTCCGCGCACACCCTCCACGCAGCCCTGCAGCGCCGTGCCCGCATGCCGTACGACCGGACCGCGGGCCCGGTGGGACCCCACTGCGCGGACCCGTGCGCCCTCGTGCGGCAGACGACAACTCCCTGACAAGGGAAGGGGATCCGAATGAGACGCAGCAGACTCGGTATCGGTGCGGCACTGGCCGCGGGCGCCCTCGCCGTGAGCGGACTGGCCCTCGCGCCGGCCGCGACGGCGGTGACGCCCACGGACGCCAGGGCGGACTACGACTGCGGGAGCTTCGGCGGTGGCGACGCCAGCCTCCGTGCCGTGCAGTCGGGCAGCAGCATCACCATCACCGTCAGCACCTCGGTCGTCACCCCTCTGCCCATCGGGGCGGGCGCCGCGACCACCACGCTCAAGCTGACCCGTAACGGCGGCCCGGCAACGGCCACCTTCGCGGGCAGCAGCAACCCGTCCATCCCGGCGTTCAGTGCGTTCCGCAGCGGGCCGCTGACCAGCGCCACCGCTTTCGCTCCCGGTAACACCCTCGACTCGTACTTCGCGGGTACCGCGCTCACGCTCAAGATCTTCGGTACGACGGTCGCCTGCGAAGCGGTCACCTCGCAGGCTCCGGGGCCGTTCGTCGTCAACTGACCGGAAGCCGGGTCGCACAACGGCCGCTGCCGCCGCACCAATCGGCGGCAGCGGCCCACCGGCGTTCCTGTCATCCGGTGAGTGCTGATCCTGCCGCAGTCGTGCGGAAGTTGACAGTATCTGATGGACCATCAGATGGGACATTTCGTGTCCCTTGACTTCTTCTTCCGGCCGGTCGTCAATGGCCGCCCGTAGGCGCAGAAGTACCGCAGAACGCTGCGCCCACACCCTCAGGAGGGGGCACGAACCATGGCAACTCTGGGACCGCCGAGCCGAAGATCCGCCGGGCGAAGGCACCGTTGGGCAGCAGTGGTGGGAGTGGCCGCGCTCGCGGTCACCGGGGGTGGAGTGCTGGCGCCCGCCGCCGGAGCGACGGCCGGGGCGTCGGTGGCGGTGGACTTCGCCACCCGCTGCGTGCCGCCGCCCATCGCGGGCATCCCGCCGATCGAGGGCACGACCACCGCGCAGATCACCGTCGACAACACGGCCCCAGCGGTGGGCGACACGGTCACGGTGACCTACAAGGTCGTCAGGCCCGCGGCCAGCAACCCCGTGGACCTGCCCCTGCCCGCCGACATCATGACCCCCACCGGGAAGCTCACCCTGGCCGGGGCGCAGACCGGCTCCGTCACCGTGACCGGGCCCAGGAAGAACGCACCCGTGCCCGGCCTGGGCGCGTTCCCGCCCTTCGAGATGACCGGCACCTTCGTGGTCACGGCGCCGGGCGAGATCAGGCTGTCGCCCGGCGACTACAACATCCACACCAGCTACCTCATGGAGCTGGACACCCCCTGCACCGTGAAGAGCCCGCCCGCCCCCGTCTCCGAGACGATCACCGCGACGGGCGGCGGCGGCCCGGTCAACGAACGCGCCATCACGCTGGGCACGGCCGCCGGAAAGCCCGGCGACCGGGTGACCGTCACCGGGACCGGGTTCACCCCGGACACCGAGGTGACCGTCGCCGGATGGAACGGCTCCGCGCCGACCGCCGACAAGATCACGTCCAAGGCGGCCGCCGGTGGCGGCTTCACCTTCCGGCCCAGGATCACCGATCCGGCGACCGTCGGCATCGTCGCGTTCGAGGGCGCGAGCTGGGACCCGGCGAAGGGCGCGGGACCTGCCGCGTACACCCTCGTCGGCGATGTGCCCCCGCTCAGCCAGCGGATCGACTCCCTGGTGAAGGGCGGCAGCCTGTCCATGACCCAGGCCGGCGACACCGTCCAGCTGACGGCCGTCGACTTCGGCGCGGGCGGCGCCTCGACCGGAGCCCTGAACACGGTGACGGTCAAGGACTTCCGCGGAGGGCCCGCGGGCTGGTCCCTGACCGGCAGAGTCACCGACTTCACAGGTCCCGGCGGGGCGGCGATCGACGCCGGGGAGCTGAGCTGGACCCCGGCCTGCGCGACCAGGGAAGGCAGCCCCAGCACCTGTGCGGCCGGCTCCGAGGGCACGGTCGGCAGCGCGGGCGCGACCCTGGCGTCCACGCCGAACGCCGGGTTCACCGGTGGTGAGTTCACCGTCGACGCTGGCCTCTCCCTGGACGTACCCGAGTTCACGCCCCCCGGCGCCTACTCCGGTGTCCTGACCCTCACCCTCACCTGACACCCACGGCAGGCCGGACGCGCACCCGTCCGGCCCGCCCCGAACCCGGGGGTTCCGCACCGTGCGCAGACTGTCCGCACTGCTCCTGGCCGCGATCGCGCTCCTGTACGCAGCCCCGGACACCGCCCGGGCCGCCGACAACGGGGAATGGTCCGTCGAGCCCGCGTCCTCCGGGACCGGCCGCCCGTACTTCTACCTCTCCACCGGCCCCGGCACCACGCTCACCGACCGGGTCACCGTGACCAACAGGACCGCCCGTCCCATGACCTTCCTGCTCTACGCCGCCGACGCGTACAACACGGCACGGGACGGCGGCTTCGCCGTACGGACCCGCGACGAGCCCCGGCGCGGAGTCGGCGCCTGGGCGAAGCCGGCCCGGGACCGGGTCAGGGTCCCCGCACGCGCCTCGGTGACCGTCCCGTACACCCTCACCGTCCCCGAGACCGCCGAGCCCGGCGACCACCCGGGCGCGATCGTGGCCCTCGACGAGCGCATCGGCGCCGGCGGACAGGGCGCGGTCGCCGTCGGCGTACAGCGGGCGGTCGGCGCCCGGGTCTATCTGCGGGTGAACGGGCCGGCCATGCCCGCCCTCACCGTCGACGACCTGTCGGTCGAGCACACCCGGCCGCTGGTCCCCGGCACCGGGACGAGCCGGGCCGTCATCTCGTACACCCTCCACAACCGCGGCAACGTCACGCTGAACCCCAAGGTCGCCCTGAAGGCCGAGGGCCTCTTCGGCCGGACGCTCCTCGCCCGCGACCTGAAGAAGATCCCCTCCGAACTGCTGCCCCGCCAGAAGGTCCGGCTCACCGAACCCTGGGCCGGCGCACCCCAGCTGGAATGGGGCCGGATCGAGCTCACCGCGGACGCCCGGGACACCCGGGAGACCGCGACGGTCTCGTACGTCGCGCTGCCCTGGCCGTTCGCGGCGGTCCTGCTGGTGATCTTCGGAACGGGTACGGGCCTGTGGATACGGGCACGTCGGCGCCGTCCGCACGCCTCCTGAGGCGTCCGCGACAAGGTCCGCGGCGGCACGTTGTACGCCGCAGCCGCCGCGATCGGGGAGAATGGGCGCCATGAGCGCTCGTACCCTTGAGAACAACGCCCCCCACCGGGCCGGCTTCGCCTGCTTCGTGGGCCGCCCCAACGCGGGCAAGTCCACCCTCACGAACGCTCTGGTCGGTCAGAAGGTGGCGATCACCTCGAACCGCCCCCAGACCACCCGGCACACGGTGCGCGGCATCGTGCACCGCGAGGACGCGCAGCTGATCCTGGTCGACACCCCCGGCCTCCACAAGCCGCGCACGCTGCTCGGAGAGCGGCTGAACGACGTCGTGCGGACCACCTGGGCCGAGGTCGACGTCATCGGCTTCTGCCTGCCCGCCGACCAGAAGCTGGGCCCCGGCGACAAGTTCATCATCAAGGAACTCGCGGGCATCAAGAAGACGCCGAAGATCGCGATCATCACCAAGACCGACCTGGTCGACTCCAAGACGCTCGCCGAGCAGCTGCTGGCCGTCTCCCGCCTCGGCGAGGAGCTCGGCTTCGAGTGGGCCGAGATCATCCCGGTCTCCGCGGTCAAGGGCGACCAGGTGGAGCTGCTGGCCGACCTGATCGCGCCGCTGCTCCCGGAGAGCCCTCCGCTCTACCCGGAGGGCGACCTCACCGACGAGCCCGAGATGGTCATGGTCGCGGAACTGATCCGTGAGGCCGCGCTGGAAGGCGTACGGGACGAGCTGCCGCACTCGATCGCGGTGGTCGTCGAGGAGATGCTGCCGCGCGAGGACCGGCCGGCGGACAAGCCGCTGCTGGACATCCACGCGAACGTCTACATCGAGCGGCCCAGCCAGAAGGGCATCATCATCGGCCCGCAGGGCAAGCGGCTGAAGGAAGTCGGCACGAAGTCGCGCAAGCACATCGAGGCGCTGCTCGGCACGCCGGTCTACCTCGACCTGCACGTCAAGGTCGCCAAGGACTGGCAGCGCGACCCGAAGCAGCTGCGCAAGCTGGGGTTCTAGCCCGGCCGGGACCGCCAACCCGCCGATCTCACGCGCCCTCCTTGAGGACTCGTGAGATCAGCGTGCGCTGGGCCTCGGTCAGTTCGGGGTCCGCGCAGTGGACGGTCCGGTCGCCGACCGTGATCCGGTAACTGAAGCCGTCCGGGACTCCGGTCGCCGGCCTGCTCCGGCCGGTACCGAGTGCGGATGCGGCCAGGGCCTCCCACTCAGGCGCGTCGGGCAGGCCCGAGGTGTCCACCTCACGGTGGCGTGCAATGCCGGCGAATCCGCCGGTCCGGCTCACCTGAATCCGCATGGGTCCCCTGCCTGGGTTGTGGTGGTGCGCGACGTGTGACCGTGCCGTGTCCTCAAACGCCGGACGGGCTCGAATGATGCCCTCAACCGCCGGACGGGCTCAAGGATGTCCTCAAGCGCCGGACGGGCTTGAGGTGGCCGGGGTGGGCTGGAGAGGTGCCGTCAGGCGCCGGCTGGTTTTCAAGTGGTTGGGACGCCTACCTCCGACCACGCCTTGACGACCGCCTCCGACTCGTCTCCCGCGCCGAACCGGGTCTTCGCCGCTGCCAAGGTCAGCCGGGCGAAGGCCGCGAAGTCCGCGTCCGATGCCAGCTCGCCGCCGGTCAGTACGTCGAACCAGATCCGGCCCGCCTTCTCCCACGCGTTGCCGCCGAGCGCGGTGGCCAGCAGGTAGAACGCGCGGTTGGGGATGCCCGAGTTGAGGTGGACCCCGCCGTTGTCCTCCTCCGTCTCGATGTAGTCGTCCATCGTCGCGGGCTGCGGGTCCTTGCCGAGTACGTCGTCGTCGTACGCCGTGCCCGGAGCCTTCATCGAGCGCAGGGCGACCCCGCTGGCCCGGGGCGCGAGCAGTCCCGCGCCGATCAGCCAGTCGGCCTCCCGTGCGCTCTGGCCCAGCGAGTACTGCTTCACCAGCGCGCCGAAGACGTCCGAGACGGACTCGTTGAGCGCGCCCGGCTGGCCCTCGTACACCAGGTTGGCCGTGTACTGCGTCAGCCCGTGCGCCAACTCGTGGGCGATCACGTCGATGGCGACGGTGAAGTCGAGGAAGATCTCCCCGTCCCCGTCGCCGAACACCATCTGCTCGCCGTCGAAGAACGCGTTGTTGTACTGCTCGTCGTAGTGCACGGAGCCGATGAGCGGCAGCCCGTTCCCGTCGATGGAGCTGCGGCCGAACTCCTTGTGCAACAGCTCGAAGGTGGCGCCGAGCCCCGCGTACGCGCGGTTGACGCTCGCGTCCTGGGTGGGCTCCTCGCCCTCGTCGCGGACCTTGTGGCCCGGCAGATCGGTGCCGTGGCGGCAGTCGTACAGGGTGCGGTGCGGTGTGGTGGGGGGAGTGCCAGCGGCGGTCCGGACGGCGGGGACGCCGGCCAGGGCGGTCAGCCGGCGGCGGGCGCGCTTGGCGCCGTCGGCCTCCAGCGTCCGGCGTGCGGGACCGGCGAGGCGGGGGTCGTCCGACTGCGACAGCTTGTCGAGGATCTGGGGCGGCACGATGGTGCAGAAGACGGGGCTGAGCCCGTTGCTGGGTCGAGGCTGCATGCCAAAAACTGTGGCACTCCGTGACGTCGTTGTCGCCGGTTGCGACGATGATTGACGAAATGGAGTGATGAGTCACTGTTCACCCGTTACCGATGGCCCGGTCCCGCATACTGATACGGCACCGGCGCCCCGGGTGCCTCTCGGGTAGTCTCGCCGCATCATGCGTTTCGGGCTGCTCCTTCTTAGCTGCCGCGGCGAGGGTCTGTAGTCGTAGGCCGACCCCCTCCCCGCGGAGTCCGGTGTTGCAGCGACACAGTCGGCCTCTCCCGCGCTCTTCCGGAGCCGGGGGACCCCCTCCATGCCGGACTCCGAGGAGCCCTACGTCATGACCGCCGTAAACCCCGTCGAGAACGCAGTCGGCCGGCCCACGCCCGTCACCAACGCCACGCAGCTCCAGAAGCCCTCCGGGATGCCGGTCCACAAGTACGGCCAGTACGACGCCGTGGACATCCCCGACCGCACGTGGCCGGAGCAGCGGATCACCCGGGCGCCCCGCTGGCTGTCCACCGACCTGCGCGACGGCAACCAGGCCCTGATCGACCCGATGTCCCCGGCCCGCAAGCGCGAGATGTTCGATCTGCTCGTACGCATGGGCTACAAGGAGATCGAGGTCGGCTTCCCGTCCTCCGGTGACACCGACTTCAACTTCGTGCGTTCCATCATCGAAGAGGGCGCGATTCCCGAGGACGTGACGATCTCCGTCCTGACGCAGGCCCGTGAGGACCTGATCGAGCGCACCGTGGAGTCCCTGCGCGGCGCTCACCGGGCCACCGTGCACCTGTACAACGCCACGGCGCCGACGTTCCGCCGGGTCGTCTTCCGCGGTTCCAAGGACGACATCAAGCAGATCGCGGTCGACGGCACCCGGCTGGTCATGGAGTACGCCGAGAAGATCCTCGGCCCGGAGACGATCTTCGGCTACCAGTACAGCCCGGAGATCTTCACCGACACCGAGCTGGACTTCGCCCTGGAGGTCTGCGAGGCCGTCTGTGACGTCTGGCAGCCGGAGGCGGGCCGGGAGATCATCCTGAACCTGCCCGCCACCGTGGAGCGCTCGACGCCGTCCACGCACGCGGACCGCTTCGAGTGGATGTCGCGCAACCTGACCCGTCGTGAGCACATCTGCCTGTCGGTCCACCCGCACAACGACCGCGGCACCGCCGTCGCCGCCGCCGAACTGGCGATCATGGCGGGTGCGGACCGGATCGAGGGCTGCCTGTTCGGGCAGGGCGAGCGCACCGGCAACGTCGACCTGGTCACGCTGGGCATGAACCTGTTCTCGCAGGGCGTCGACCCGCAGATCGACTTCTCTCAGATCGACGAGATCCGCCGTACGTCCGAGTACTGCAACCAGATGGAGATCCACCCGCGCCACCCCTACGCGGGCGACCTGGTCTACACCGCCTTCTCCGGCTCCCACCAGGACGCCATCAAGAAGGGCTTCGACGCCATGGAGGCCGACGCGGCCGCCCAGGGCAAGACGGTGGACGACATCGAGTGGGCCGTGCCGTACCTGCCGATCGACCCCAAGGACGTCGGCCGCTCGTACGAGGCCGTCATCCGGGTCAACTCGCAGTCCGGCAAGGGCGGAATCGCGTACGTCCTCAAGAACGACCACAAGCTGGATCTGCCGCGCCGGATGCAGATCGAATTCTCCCGGATCATTCAGGCCAAGACCGATGCCGAGGGCGGCGAGGTCACACCGACGCAGATCTGGTCGACGTTCCAGGACGAGTACCTGCCCAACCCCGAGAACGCCTGGGGTCGCGTACAGATCCGCTCCGGTCAGACCACGACCGACACCGACGGCAAGGACACCCTCACCGTCGAGGCGACCGTGGACGGTACGGACACCGTGCTGACCGGCACCGGGAACGGCCCGATCTCCGCCTTCTTCGACGCGCTGCAGGCCATCGGCATCGACGCCCGTCTGCTGGACTACACCGAGCACACGATGAGCGAGGGTGCGAGCGCCCAGGCCGCCTCGTACATCGAGTGCGCGATCGACGGCAAGGTGCTGTGGGGCATCGGTATCGACGCCAACACCACGCGCGCCTCGCTCAAGGCGGTCGTCTCCGCGGTCAACCGCGCGACGCGCTAACGGTCCGCGGCCGTCCGGGTCCCCTGCGGACGAACGTGCGATATGCCGCGTAACCCCGTGGTTCCAGGACCCCGTTCACCTGCTCAGGGTGGGCGGGGTTCGGCCATCTCCGAGGGTTGTGACATCCGAGATGCTGACGTCGCATCACGGGTGTGGCTAACATCACGTCCAACGCGGCAATGTTGCCGGAGCGTTACGGAGGTGTGCGACGTGCGGTCAGCCAAAGGACAACGCGCCATAAGACTGCGTATCTACGGCATCCGCACCGTCTGGGACACCGTCGGCGACGGGGAGTTCTTCTGCCCCGGCTGCGGGGGCGACCGCAACTACCGGCGCCTCACCGGGCGTCGCCGTTTCGCCGTCCTCGGGGTGCCGCTGCTGCGGCGCGGCAGTGCCGGGCCCGTCGTCGAATGCGCCGTCTGCCGGGACCACTTCCCGACCGACGCCCTCGACCACCCCACCACCACCCGGTTCTCCGCGATGCTCCGGGAGGCCGTGCACACCGTCACCCTGGGTGTCCTGGCCGCGGGCGGCACGGGCTCCCGTACGGTCCTGGACACCGCGGTCGCCATCGTTCGGGACGCCGGGCTGGAGGACTGCACCCAGGAGCAGCTCTCCATCATCGTCGAGGTGCTCGCCGCCGACACCGGGCACGGGCCCGGCTCCGACCCGGCGGCGGAGGCGTGCGGAGCGACGCTGGCGATAGAGCTGCACGAGGTGCTGAAGCCGCTCGCCCCTCATCTGGCCGCGGCGGGGCGGGAGTCGGTGCTGCTCCAGGGCGCGCGGATCGCGCTGGCCGACGGGCCGTACAGCCCGGCGGAGCGGGAGGTGCTGGCGACGGTGGGCAGTGCGTTGTCCTTGTGCGCGGAGGATACGAATCGGTTGCTGGCGGCTGCGGCGCGTACGCCTTCCTAGGGCGGGCCTTGTTCTC
The DNA here is from genome assembly GCF_042717135.1 of Streptomyces sp. NPDC058620. NCBI lineage: Bacteria > Bacillati > Actinomycetota > Actinomycetes > Kitasatosporales > Streptomycetaceae > Streptomyces > Streptomyces sp. NPDC058620. The sequence goes on along the minus strand of NZ_JBHXQO010000032.1, from coordinate 16,160 downwards.
AACCGCCGGACGGGCTTGGTGTGGCCTGGGCGGGCTTGAAAGGTGTCCTTGGCGGACGGGCTTGGTGTGGCCGGGCGGGTTCGGAACGGTGGTCGTACTCCCCGGGGAGTAGGCAGGGGGTCGGGACACCCCCGGCAGTAGCTCCGAAGTCGGTCCCTCGTGGGATGAGCCGGTCCCTCGCTGCCGGGAGTCTGGAGGTGAGCCAGACACCGTCCAGGAGGGGAGGGCCCGCGTCATGGGGGCCGATACGGAAATGAGCGGGGCGCGGACACGGCCGGGGGTGCGGCGGGCCGTGCCGTGGGTGATCGTCGCGTTCTGGGTGGCCCTGATCGCGGTCGCCGGGCCGTTCGCGGGCAAGCTCGGGGACGTGCAGCGTGACCGCGCCGTCGACTACCTGCCGGCCAACGCCGACTCCACGCAGGTGGCGAAGATCCAGGACACGCTGCCCGGAGGAGAGTCCACCGATCTCGTCCTCGTCTACCACCGCGACAGCGGGCTGACCCCCGCCGACCGGGCCACGGCCGGCGAACAGACCGCCGCGATCGCCGGGAACCACCAACTGAGCGCCGCCCCCCGGGGCGTGCCGTCCGAGGACGGTACGACGCTGATGTACGCGGTCTCCTCGACCGAGCCCGGACAGGACGAGGAGGTCAGGGCAGCGTTCGTCGGCGAGATCCGCGAGACCGCGAAGGGGGGCGGGGGACTGAGCGTGGAGGTCGGCGGGCCCGGGGCGCTGACCGTCGATGCCCAGGAGGTCTACGGCTCGCTCGGCGGGCCGCTGCTCTACACGACCGTCGCCGTCGTCGCGATCCTGCTGATCCTGATCTACCGCAGTCCGTTCCTCTGGCTGGTGCCGCTCGTCGTCGCCGGGATGGCCGACTTCCTGTCGATGGCCGTGGCGTACGGACTCAACCGGGGCTTCGACGTCACGGTCAGCGGCCAGAGTTCCGGGGTGATGACCATTCTGGTCTTCGGCGCGGGCACCGACTACGCGCTGCTCGTCGTCGCCCGCTACCGCGAGGAACTGAGCCGCTTCAGCCGGCCCTACGACGCCATGGCCGCCGCCCTGCGCGGCTGCGGGCCCGCCGTCGTCGCCTCGTCCGGGACCGTCGCCGCGGGGCTGCTCTGCCTGATGGCCGCCGACCTCAACAGCAGTCGCGGCATGGGACCCATCGCGGCCGTCGGCGTGCTGTGCGCGCTGTTCGCCATGCTGACCCTGCTGCCCGCCCTCCTGGTGGTGCTGGGCCGCCGCGTCTTCTGGCCGATCGTGCCCGCGTACGGAAGCGTGCCCAAGCGGCGCCGTTCCCTGTTCGCCGCGATGGGCGGCTCCGCCGGGCGCAGGCCCGTCGCCGTGCTCGTCTCCGGTGGTGTCCTGCTGGGCGCGCTGTCCCTCGGTGCCTTCGCCCTGCCCGGCGACCTCAAGCAGGAGAACTTCTTCACCAGTACGCCGGACTCGATCGCCGCCATGGAAACCCTCGGCAACGCCTACCCCGACAGCGGAACCCAGCCGATCACCGTGATCGCGCCCACCGGCCGGGCCGACGAGACCCTCGCGGAGGCACGCGGCACCGAAGGCGTCGTCTCCGTCGAACGCGGGCGCGGTGGCGGCGGCTGGACCGAACTGTCCGTCGTCCCCCGGGACCGGCTCGAGTCGGCCGGGGAGCGGGCCACCATCGAGGCCCTGCGCGGCGCCCTGGACGGCAGCCACGTCGGCGGCCCCAGCGCCCAGCAGCTGGACCTGGAGGAGACCAACGCCCGTGACCTGAAGGTCGTCGTGCCGCTCGTCATCCTCTCCGTCCTGCTGATCCTCGTCGTACTGCTGCGCAGCCTCCTCGCCCCGCTGATGCTCGTCGCCGCCGTCGTCGCCGTCTGGGGAGCCTCCCTCGGCATCGCCGGACTCGTCTTCGAACCGCTCCTCGGGTTCGAGGGCACCGATCCGGGACTGCCGCTGCTCTCCTTCGTCTTCCTGGTGGCACTCGGCGTCGACTACGGCATCTTCCTGATGCACCGGATGCGGGAGGAATCCCTGTCCGGGGCCGGACCGACGGAGGCCGCTCTCACCGCGCTGCGGACCACGGGCGCGGTGATCGCCTCGGCCGGACTGGTGCTCGCGGCCACCTTCGGGGTGCTGATGAGCATGCCGATGGTGGCCCTGGCCGAACTGGGCTTCGTCATCGCGGTCGGCGTACTGCTCGACACGTTCCTGGTCCGCACGTACCTGGTGACCTCGGCGAGCGTGGCCCTGGGACGCACGGTGTGGTGGCCCGGTGTGCTCAGCCGGAAGCCTCCGGCCGCCGGACCGGACGCGCCCCGCGAACCGGAACTCGTCGCGACCCGCTGACGGTGTCCGTACCCATGCCGGAGGATGGCAGCGTGTCCGCACCCCGAACCGCGCGCCGCAGCGAGCGCGTCCTGGCCGTCGTCAACCGCGACCCCATGGACGCCCCGCACAAGCTGCGCACCGACGCCCTCGTTGCCGGGGGCGCCGGTGCGCTCTCCGTCGTGCTGGCCCTCGTCACCGGCGACGGGCGGGTTCCCGACGCGCTCGGCTGGGCCCTGCTGCTGGGCAGCGCTCTGCCGCTGGTGTGGCGGCGCACAAGTCCGGTCGTCGTCCTGCTGACGATGATCCCGGTCCTCATGGCGTACCACGCACTCGACAACGCGCACTCGGCGCCGATGCCGCAGACCTTCATCGCGCTCTACACCGTCGCGGTCACGGGCAGGCCGCTGCGCACGATCCTGACCGGCGCGGTCGCGCTCGGTGCCATGGTGTCGGTGGTCAGCAGCATCGACGCCCACCAGGGGCTCGAACTCCTGCGGATCTCCGGCTGGATCATCGCCGTGCTGTTCTGCGGCGTCGACGTCCGCTTCTACCGCCGGTACGTCGCCTCGATGGTGGAGCGCGCCGAACGGGCCGAGCGCACCCGCGAGGAGGAGGCCGCGCGCCGGGTGGCCGAGGAACGGCTGCGGATCGCGCGCGATCTGCACGACCTGCTGGCCCACAGCATCACCGTGATCGGCGTGCAGACCTCGGTGGCCTCGCACATCCTGACCGTCGACCCGGACCGCCTGGACCGGGAGGCGGTCGCCAGGTCCCTCGACGACATCGCCGAGACCTGCCGAGAGGCCCGCGCCGAACTGCGCACCACCCTCCAGGTCCTGCGCACCGGCTCCGGGGACGGCGACGGGCCGCTGCCGGACCTGGCCGCACTGCCAGGTCTCGTGAGGGCGGCCGAGGCGGCAGGGGCGCGAGTGGATCTCTCGGTACGGACCCCGCCGGGCCGGCTCGCCCCGGCTACCGGGGCCGCCGCCTACCGGATCGTGCAGGAGTCCATGACGAACGCGGTACGGCACGCGGGGCCCGGCGTGCGGATCACGGTGGCCGTCGCACCGGACCCCGGCAGCCCCGCCCTGCGGGTCACGGTCACCGACGACGGTCCGGGCCCCCAGGAGGGCGCTGCCGGGCCGGGATTCGGCATCGTGGGGATGCGCGAGCGGGCACGCAGCACCGGCGGCACGCTCAGCGTGGGACCGCGCCCCGGCGGCGGGTTCGAGGTGGCGGCGGTGCTGCCGTTCCAGGAGCACGCGGCGGCCCCGGGCGATTCCGCCATGACGGTACGGGGGACGGCGCTGTGATCCGGGTCCTGCTCGCCGACGACCAGACGCTCGTCCGCGCCGCCTTCGCGATGCTCGTCGACTCCGACCCGGGCATGACGGTCGTGGGCCAGGCGGGCAACGGCCTGGAGGCGGTCGAACTGGCCCGCGGCACACGGGCCGACCTCGTCGTCATGGACATCCGGATGCCCGAACTCGACGGCATCGAGGCCACTCGCCGTATCGCGGCCGACGAGGACCTCGCCGGAGTGAAGGTGCTGGTCCTGACGACGTACGACACCGACGAGCACGTCGTCGAGGCGCTGCGCGCGGGCGCTTCGGGCTTCCTGGTCAAGGACACCAGACCCGCCGAACTCCTCGCCGCCATCACCACGGTGGCCGCGGGGGAGTCCCTGCTCTCGCCCGGCCCGACGGCCCGGCTGATCGCCCGGGTGCTCAGCGCACCCGCGGCACCCGCCCCGGGCACCGCGGCCGGCCCGGACTGCCTCACGGACCGGGAACGCCAGGTGCTCGGTCTCGTCGCCCGGGGCCTGAACAACACCGAGATCGCGGAGACCCTGGGCCTCAGTCCGCTCACCGCGAAGACCCATGTGAGCAGGATCATGGGCAAACTGGGTGCCCGGGACCGCGCCCAGCTGGTCATCGTGGCGTACGAGTCCGGGCTCGTCGTACCGGCCGCCGGTACCGAAGGCGGCGGGGAACGGTGACCGCGGCCGGCGCGGACCCCCGGTGGGCGACAATGGACGCATGAGCTTGTTCCGGGACGACGGCGTCGTGCTGCGTACGCAGAAACTGGGCGAGGCCGACCGGATCATCACGATCCTGACCCGCGGCCACGGCCGGGTGCGTGCTGTCGCACGCGGCGTCCGCCGCACCAAATCCAAGTTCGGGGCCAGGCTCGAACCCTTCTCCCACGTGGACGTGCAGTTCTTCGCCCGAGGCAGCGAACTGGTCGGCCGCGGTCTTCCCCTGTGCACCCAGAGCGAGACGATCGCTCCGTACGGTGGCGGCATCGTCGCGGACTACGCCCGCTACACCGCGGGCACCGCGATGCTGGAGACCGCCGAACGCTTCACCGACCACGAGGGCGAGCCCGCGGTCCAGCAGTACCTGCTGCTCGTGGGCGGGCTGCGCACCCTCTCCCGCGCGGAGCACGCGCCCAACCTCATCCTCGACGCGTTCCTGCTGCGTTCCCTCGCCGTGAACGGTTACGCACCCAGCTTCGAGGACTGCGCGAAGTGCGGAATGCCCGGTCCCAACCGGTTCTTCTCCGTCGCGGCGGGCGGCGTCATATGCGGCGACTGCCGGGTGCCCGGCAGCGTCGTACCCTCTGCTGAGGCCGTCACCCTGCTGAGCGCGCTGCTCACCGGTGACTGGGAGACGGCGGACGCGTGCGAGGCGCGTCATGTCAGGGAGGGGAGCGGGCTGGTGTCCGCCTATCTGCACTGGCATCTGGAGCGGGGACTGCGCTCGCTGCGGTACGTAGAGAAGTGACACAGGGAGACGAGAGAAGCTCATGGCAGTACGCGGAATCCTCGGCGGCCGTAACCGGCGCACCTACAAGTCCCCCGAGCCGCACCCCTCCGGCGCCACACCCCCGAAGATCCCCGGGGAGCTGGTGCCCAAGCACGTCGCCGTCGTGATGGACGGCAACGGCCGCTGGGCCAAGGAGCGGGGACTCCCGCGCACCGAGGGCCACAAGGTCGGCGAGGGCGTCGTCATGGACGTCCTCAAGGGCTGCATCGAGATGGGCGTCAAGAACCTCTCGCTGTACGCCTTCTCCACGGAGAACTGGAAGCGCTCGCCGGACGAGGTGAAGTTCCTGATGAACTTCAACCGGGACGTCATCCGCCGCCGCCGCGACGAGATGGACGAGCTGGGTATCCGCATCCGCTGGGTGGGGCGGATGCCGAAGCTGTGGAAGTCCGTCGTGCAGGAGCTCCAGGTCGCCCAGGAGCAGACGAAGGACAACGACAAGATGACGCTGTACTTCTGCGTCAACTACGGCGGCCGGGCCGAGATCGCCGATGCCGCGCAGCGCATCGCGCAGGACGTCGCCGCCGGGAAGCTCGACCCGTCGAAGGTCAACGAGAAGACGTTCGCGAAGTACATCTACTACCCGGACATGCCGGACGTCGACCTGTTCGTGCGCCCCAGCGGCGAACAGCGCACCTCCAACTACCTGATCTGGCAGTCCGCGTACGCGGAGATGGTCTTCCAGGACGTCCTGTGGCCCGACTTCGACCGCCGGGACCTGTGGCGGGCCTGCCTGGAGTACGCCCAGCGCGACCGTCGCTTCGGCGGCGCCGTGGAGGCGGGCACCGCCGAGGGCCCGGCCCTCTGAGCCCGCCGCTGCGCCCGCCCCATGACACGTGTGGGGCGGGGACGGCCGCCTGCACCGGCGGCCGTCTCGTCCGGCGTCCGGCCGGCTGAAGGGCTACGCCCGCGCCGGGTCAGCTCTTCGCGGCAGCCGCGCACTCCGCGCAGGTCCCGAAGATCTCCACCGTGTGGGCCACGTTCACATAGCCGTGCTGTGCGGCGATCGTCTCCGCCCACTGCTCCACGGCGGGGCCCTCGACCTCGACGGCCTTGCCGCACATCCGGCACACCAGATGGTGGTGGTGGTCACCCGTCGAGCACCGGCGGTAGACCGCCTCGCCCTCCGTGGTGCGCAGCACGTCGACCTCGCCGGCGTCGGCGAGGGACTGCAGGGTGCGGTAGACCGTGGTCAGCCCCACCGAGTCGCCGCGGTGCTTGAGTACGTCGTGCAGCTCCTGGGCGCTGCGGAACTCGTCCACCTCGTCGAGCGCCGCCGCCACCGCCGCCCGCTGCCGGGTCGACCGGCCGCGTACCGGCGCTGCGTTCGTGCCACTGATCGGCGCCGTCACAGCTGCCTCCTCGTGTCGCCCGTACATGTGTCGGGCCATTGTGCCAGCCCGCCCCGGGTCCACGGTCACACCCGCACGTCGTCCGGCTCCCGGGGGCCGGGCGGGACGGCGGGCTTCCCTTCAAGGGTGCACGCCCGGTCCGCCTCCGCCGCCCGGGCCCGGCGCCGGGCCAGCGGCGCGGCGAGCGCGGTGAGCACGATGAACACGGCGATGGCCAGGAGCACGATCGTCGCGCCGGGCGGGACGTCCCGGTAGTACGAGGTCACCGTGCCGGCCAGCGTGACCGCCGTACCGATGACCACCGCGAGGACGAAGGTCACCCTGAAGGACTTCGAGATCTGCTGCGCCGCGGCCACCGGCACCACCATGAGCGCGCTGACGAGCAGCAGCCCGACCACCCGCATCGCGACGGTGACCGTCACGGCCGCCGTCACGGCGACCAGGAGGTTCAGCACGCGCACCGGGAGCCCGGTGACCCGGGCGAATTCCTCGTCCTGGCTGACCGCGAACAACTGCCGCCGCAACCCGAGCGTCACCAGCACCACGAAGGCGGCCAGCACGCAGATCGCGGTGACGTCCTCCTCGGAGACCGTCGACAGCGAGCCGAAGAGGTAAGAGGTGAGGTTGGCGTTGGACCCGGTGTCGGAGATGTTGATCAGCAGGACACCGCCCGCCATGCCGCCGTAGAAGAGCATGGCCAGCGCGATGTCGCCGCGGGTGTGCCCGTACCAGCGGATCAGTTCCATGACGATCGCGCCCGCGACGGCGACGGCCGTGGCCATCCACACGGGGCTGGTGGAGAGCAGGAAGCCGAGACCGACACCGGTCATCGCGATGTGCCCGATGCCGTCTCCCATCAGGGCCTGACGGCGCTGCACCAGGAAGATGCCGATGGCCGGGGCGGTGATGCCGACGAGCACGGCGGCGATCAGGGCGCGCTGCATGAAGGCGGGTTCGAGGAATTCCATCGTGATCAGCTCAGCAGTCCGGTCCGTACGGGCTCGGAAGCCGCGTGGGGGTGTACGTGGTCGTGGCCGGGCAGTGCGTGCTGGCCCAGGGCCTCGGGGGGCGGGCCGTCGTGCATCACGCAGCCGTCGCGCAGCACGATCGCGCGGTCGATCAGCGGCTCCAGCGGGCCGAGCTCGTGCAGGACGAGCAGGACGGAGGCTCCGACCGCGACCTGCTCGCGCAGTGTGCGGGCGAGGATCTCCTGGCTGGCCAGGTCGACGCCGGCCATCGGCTCGTCCATGATCAGCAGCTCGGGTTCGGCGGCGAGCGCCCGCGCGATCAGCACCCGCTGGTGCTGCCCGCCCGAGAGCGCGCTCACGGAGTCCTTGGCCCGGTCGGTCAGGCCGACGAGCTCGATGGCCCGGCCGACGGCCTCCCGGTCCGCCTTGCGGGGCAGCCTCAGCTTCGTACGGGACAGGCGCCCGGACGCGACGACCTCACGGACCGTGGCGGGGACGCCGCCGGCCGCCGTCGTGCGCTGCGGCACGTAGCCGATGCGGGCCCACTGGCGGAAGCGGCGCAGCTCGGTGCCGAAGAGTTCGACGGTGCCTCCGGTCAGCGGGACCTGCCCGATGGCGGAGCGCACGGCCGTGGACTTGCCCGAACCGTTGGCGCCGAGAAGGGCCACGACCTCACCGCGGTGCACGGTGATGTCGACCCCACGCAGCACGGGGCGCCCGCCGAGCGCGGCCGTGGCGCCGCGCAGGCGGATCACGGGGTCGGGGGTGGTGCTCTCGGGCTGCGGCATGAACGCCTCCGATGCTGCTGAGGACGGTACGGGTGTCACGTAGGTCACTTCGCGCCGAGTGCCTTCTGGAGCGCGGCGAGGTTGGACTCCATGACCTCGATGTAGTCAGCGCCCCTGGACTGCTCGGTGATTCCCTCCAGCGGGTCCAGGACGTCCGTCTTCAGGCCGGTGTCCTCGGCGACGGTCTTCGCGGTCTTGTCGCTGGCGAGCGTCTCGAAGAACACGGTGGTGGCCTTGTTCTCCTTCGCGACGGTGTGGATCTCCTGGATCCGGGCCGGGCTGGGCTCGGCCTCGGGGTCGATGCCGGCGATGCCCTCCTGGACCAGGCCGTAGCGCTCGGCGAGGTATCCGAAGGCGGAGTGCGTGGTGATGAACGTCTTGGTCGTGGTGTCCTTCAGGCCCGTCTCGAAGGCCGTGTTCAGGGCGTCCAGCTTGTTGACCAGGGCGTCCGTGTTCTTGGCGTAGTCCGCGGCGTGGTCCGGGTCGGCCTTCTCCAGGGACTTGCCGACACCCTTGGCGACCTCGGCGTACTTCACGGGGTCCAGCCAGATGTGCGGGTCGGTGCCGGCCTCGCCCTCGTGCGCGTGCTCGTCCTCGTGGCCCTCCTCCTCCGCGTGCCCCTCCTCGTGCCCGTGCTCGTCGCCGACCTCGCTGCCGTGCTTCTCCAGCGTGGTGAGCGTCGCCGCGTCGACCGTGTTCTCCACTCCGGCCTGCGTGACGGCGTCGTCGACGGCGGGCTGGATGCCCTTGAGGTAGAGGATGTAGTCCGCGTCGCCGAGACCGCCGATCTGCCGCGGGGTGAGCTCCAGGTCGTGCGGCTCGACACCCGGCTTGGTGAGGCTCTCGACGGAGACGTGGTTCCCGCCTATCTCCTCGGCCAGGAACTGCATCGGGTAGAAGGACGTGACGACGCTCAGCTTGTCGCCGTTCTCGCGGTCGGCGGCGTCGGACGCGGAGCAGGCGGAGAGGGCGGTGAGGCCGAGGACGACTGCTCCGGCGACGGCGGCGGTGGGTATCGGGCGACGTACGTTCATGACAGTCATTTTCAACAATTATGGAAACGATTGTCAACAAGACAGATGAGATGCTCGTTACACCGAGACGGGATCGCTCAGCCCCCCTGCCGATTTGATCCAGGGGGTGCGCCCGCCGGTAATCTGAGCCATTCGCCGTTCGTCGCCGTCGTAATGAAGAGAGCACCGTGGCCGCCGACAAGATCGACACCATCGTCAGCCTGAGCAAGCGCCGTGGCTTCGTCTACCCCTGCAGTGAGATCTACGGTGGCTCCAAGGCCGCCTGGGACTACGGGCCGCTGGGTGTCGAACTCAAGGAGAACATCAAGCGTCAGTGGTGGCGCTCCATGGTCACCGCGCGCGAGGACATCGTCGGTCTCGACTCGTCGGTGATCCTGGCCTCCGAGGTCTGGGAGGCCTCCGGTCACCTGGCGACCTTCTCGGACCCGCTGACCGAGTGCACCTCCTGCCACAAGCGTTACCGCGCGGACCACCTGGAGGAGGGCTACGAGGCCAAGCACGGCCGCCCGCCCGCCAACGGTCTCGCCGACATCAACTGCCCGAACTGCGGCAACAAGGGCCAGTTCACCGAGCCCAAGCAGTTCTCCGGCATGCTGCAGACGCACCTCGGCCCGACCCAGGACGCCGGTTCGGCCGCGTACCTCCGTCCCGAGACCGCCCAGGGCATCTTCACCAACTTCGCCCAGGTGCAGCAGACTTCGCGCAAGAAGCCGCCGTTCGGCATCGCGCAGATCGGCAAGTCCTTCCGGAACGAGATCACTCCGGGCAACTTCATCTTCCGCACCCGCGAGTTCGAGCAGATGGAGATGGAGTTCTTCGTCAAGCCGGGCGAGGACGAGGAGTGGCAGCAGTACTGGATGGACCAGCGCTGGAGCTGGTACACGGGTCTCGGCCTGCGCGAGGAGAACATGCGCTGGTTCGACCACCCCAAGGACAAGCTGTCGCACTACTCGAAGCGCACCGCCGACATCGAGTACCGCTTCAACTTCGGCGGCAACGAGTTCTCCGAGCTCGAAGGCGTGGCCAACCGCACCGACTTCGACCTCAAGGCGCACTCCAAGGCGTCGGGTCACGACCTCACGTACTTCGACCAGGAGGCCGGCGAGCGCTGGACTCCGTACGTCATCGAGCCGGCGGCCGGTGTCAACCGCGCCATGCTCGCCTTCATGCTCGACGCGTACATCGAGGACGAGGCGCCGAACGCCAAGGGCGTCATGGAGAAGCGCACCGTGATGCGCCTCGACCCGCGCCTGGCGCCGGTCAAGGTCGCGGTGCTGCCGCTGTCCCGCAACCCGCAGCTGTCGCCGAAGGCCAAGGGCCTCGCCACCGACCTGCGCAAGAACTGGAACATCGAGTTCGACGACGCGGGCGCCATCGGCCGCCGCTACCGCCGTCAGGACGAGATCGGTACGCCGTTCTGCGTCACCGTCGACTTCGACACCCTCGATGACGACGCGGTGACCGTGCGCGAGCGCGACACCATGAAGCAGGAGCGCGTCTCCCTGGACCAGATCCAGGCGTACCTGGGTGCCCGGCTGCTCGGCTGCTGACATTTCGTACGTATGAGCGGGCGAAGCCCCTGGTTCCTTGTACGGGACCGGGGGCTTCGTTGCACACTGGGCGCACCCGTCCACAGGAGGCCAGGATGCCGTCCATGACCACGAGCAAGGTCAGCAGATGGGACGGCCACGGCCGTGAACACGTCGTCCACGTCAGCAAGTCGGGGATGCAGCGCCAGCTGAGCTGCGAGACCTGCGGCTGGCGCAAGAGCGCACAGTTCCTGCCGTGGCTGAAGGCGCAGGAGCACCTCGCGGAGGCGCACCAGGCGACCGTGGACCCCACCGCCTGAAAAGTGGGTGCCGGGGCCACCGGAGCCGGGGTACCGTTTCCGGCATGTCTTCGTTCTTCCAGATCTACGAGTGAGAGCGCGGCGGGACTCACCACCCGTCGCCCATCGGATCGATCCCCGATCACTTCAGACCTCACTTCTCACCACGAATGGGAGAACCCCGTGGCAAAGAGCCGTAACAACCTCCTCGGTGTCGGTGGACAGCGCAAGAAGCTGTCCCGCGACGAGCAGCAGGGCGCGGGTCCCTCGCGCAACGCCGACCGCCAGACCGCCGAGGAGAAGAAGCAGGAGCTGGTGCGCAAGATGCGTGAGCGCGCCCAGTCCTCCGCCACCTCCTCGGACGACTCCGCGGACCAGGACGCCCCGGCCCAGAGCTGACGCCTCCGCCCCACCCGTACGACCGCGGGCCCGGATCACACCGTGATCCGGGCCCGCACCCGTGTGCGCGGGCCGGCCTCCTCGCCCCTTACGCCCGGTGGCACTTTCGCGGTACGCGACAATGGGGGAATGACCACGCTCGCCCCCGCGCCCCCGCTGCTCCGGATCGGCCCGCACACCGTGCAGCCGCCCGTGGTGCTCGCCCCCATGGCCGGCATCACCAACGCCCCCTTCCGCACCCTGTGCCGGGAGTTCTCCGGGGGCAAGGGGCTGTTCGTCAGCGAGATGATCACGACGCGGGCGCTGGTCGAGCGCAACGAGAAGACCATGCAGCTCATCCACTTCGACGCGAGCGAGACCCCGCGCTCCATCCAGCTGTACGGAGTGGACCCGGTCACCGTCGGCAAGGCGGTCCGCATGATCGTCGACGAGAACCTCGCCGACCACATCGACCTGAACTTCGGCTGCCCGGTCCCCAAGGTCACCCGCAAGGGCGGCGGCTCCGCGCTCCCGTACAAGCGGCCCCTGCTGCGCGCCATCCTCAACCAGGCCGTCTCCCACGCCGGTGACATCCCGGTCACCATCAAGATGCGCAAGGGCATCGACGACGACCACATCACGTTCCTGGACGCGGGCCGGATCGCCGTCGAGGAGGGCGTGACGGCCGTCGCCCTGCACGGCAGGACCGCGGCCCAGCACTACGGCGGCACGGCCGACTGGGACGCCATCGCCCGCCTCAAGGAGCACGTCCCGGAGATCCCCGTCCTCGGCAACGGCGACATCTGGTGCGCGGACGACGCCCTGCGCATGATGCGTGAGACCGGCTGTGACGGCGTGGTGGTCGGCCGGGGCTGCCTGGGCCGCCCCTGGCTCTTCGGCGACCTCGTGAGCGCCTTCGAGGGCACTCGGACGCGACAGGCGCCCGGCCTCCGGGAGGTCGCGGACGTGATGGTGCGGCACGCGACGCTGCTGGGGGAGTGGATCGGCGACGAGACCCGTGGCGTGATCGACTTCCGTAAGCACGTGGCCTGGTACCTCAAGGGCTTCGCGGTGGGCTCCGAGATGCGCAAGAAGCTCGCCGTCACCTCGTCGCTGGAGGAACTCGCCGGCCAGCTGCACGAACTGGACCTGGACCAGCCGTGGCCGGACGGTGCGGACGGGCCGCGCGGGCGGACCTCGGGCAACAACCGGGTGGTGCTGCCGGACGGCTGGCTGAAGGACCCGTACGACTGCGCCGGAGTGAGCGCGGACGCGGAGCTCGACACCTCGGGCGGCTGAGAGCCTGTCCCGGCCTCTGGAGCGGGTCCCGCAGGAGTGCCTCGGCGCTTCCGTGGGACCCGTTTCGCATGGCGGGGGTCGGGCACCGAGTGCCCCATGTGTGGATGCTCATCTGAGCGGCTGTTTCGGAGCAATCCGACGAGAATTCGCCACCGGTCTCACGCTCTGCTCCGTTTTCCTCGCCGCTGGGTGACCAGGCAGTGCCCATATGGCGTCCGGATGGTGACATCTGAGCGCGATCGGGGGCGTGATTCTCACCACCCTTGAGGGGTGCGTTGCTCAGATGAGCATTAATTCGCAGGGTGTATTTCTCAAATGATGGCACTGGGTGCCAGGTGAGTTTACTTTGATCGATCGACGCTTCCCCTACGGACAGTGAGTAAAGAGAGGGGATCTGTTGGCTCCTCGTAGTTTTGCGTTCAAGAGGTGAACGAACCTCTCGCGTCCTTCTGAGTGCCGCGCAACTTTCGATCTGCTGGCGGACGGGTGGTTGAGGCCGCATGACGCGCAAGTGGACGTACCCAGACACCTTCGATCTGGGTATGTTCCTCGCCGTCAGGGCAGCCACCGCGTCCTCGAGGAGTCGAGACCCGTGTCGGAAAACAAAGATCCCCAGAAGTTCGTCTACGACTTCACCGAGGGCAACAAGGATCTGAAAGATCTCCTGGGCGGCAAGGGTGCCAACCTCGCCGAGATGACCAATCTCGGGCTGCCCGTTCCTCCCGGCTTCACCATCACCACCGAGGCGTGCAAGGTCTACCTCGACAGCGGTGAGGCGCCGGCCGAGCTGCGCGAGGAGGTGAGCGCCCACCTCGAAGCCCTTGAGCGGAAGATGGGCAAGAAGCTCGGCCAGGCCGACGACCCGCTGCTGGTCTCCGTCCGCTCCGGCGCCAAGTTCTCGATGCCCGGCATGATGGACACGGTCCTCAACATCGGCCTCTCCGACGAGTCCGTCGTCGGTCTCGCCACCCAGGCCGGTGCGGAGCGCTTCGCGTGGGACTCCTACCGCCGCCTCATCCAGATGTTCGGCAAGACGGTCCTCGGGGTCGACGGCGAGCTGTTCGAGGAGGCCCTGGAGGCCGCCAAGCACGCCAAGAAGGTCACCATCGACACCGATCTCGGCGCCGACGACCTGAAGAAGCTGGTCAAGCACTTCAAGAAGATCGTCAAGCAGGAGGCCGGCCGCGACTTCCCGCAGGACCCGCGTGAGCAGATGGACCTCGCCATAAACGCGGTCTTCGACTCGTGGAACACCGACCGCGCCAAGCTCTACCGCCGCCAGGAGCGCATCCCCGGCGACCTCGGCACGGCCGTCAACGTCTGCTCGATGGTCTTCGGCAACCTCGGCCCCGACTCCGGTACGGGCGTGGCCTTCACCCGTGACCCGGCCAGCGGCCACCAGGGCGTCTACGGCGACTACCTGCAGAACGCGCAGGGCGAGGACGTCGTCGCCGGCATCCGCAACACCGTGCCGCTCGCCGAGCTGGAGTCGATCGACAAGAAGTCGTACGACCAGCTGATGAAGATCATGGAGACGCTGGAGACCCACTACAAGGATCTCTGCGACATCGAGTTCACCATCGAGCGCGGCCAGCTCTGGATGCTCCAGACCCGGGTCGGCAAGCGCACCGCGGGTGCCGCCTTCCGGATCGCCACCCAGCTCGTCGACCAGGGCCTCATCGACGAGGCCGAGGCGCTCCAGCGCGTCAACGGGGCGCAGCTCGCGCAGCTGATGTTCCCCCGCTTCGACGACGCGGCGAAGACCGAGCTGCTGGGCCGCGGCATCGCCGCCTCCCCGGGTGCGGCGGTCGGCAAGGCCGTCTTCGACTCGTACACCGCGGTCAAGTGGTCCCGCTCCGGCGAGAAGGTCATCCTCATCCGCCGCGAGACCAACCCCGACGACCTCGACGGCATGATCGCCGCCGAGGGCATCCTGACCTCGCGCGGCGGCAAGACCTCGCACGCGGCCGTCGTGGCCCGCGGCATGGGCAAGACCTGTGTCTGCGGGGCCGAGGACCTGGAGGTCGACACCAAGCGCCGCCGGATGACGGTGGGCGGCCGGGTGATCGAGGAGGGCGACACCGTCTCGATCGACGGTTCCACCGGCAAGGTGTACCTCGGTGAGGTCCCCGTCGTGCCGTCGCCGGTCGTCGAGTACTTCGAGGGCCGGATGCACGCGGGAGCCGACGACGCCAACGAGCTCGTCGCCGCCGTGCACCGGATCATGGCGTACGCGGACCGAGTACGCCGACTGCGCGTACGGGCCAACGCGGACAACGCCGAGGACGCCCTGCGGGCGCGCCGCTTCGGAGCGCAGGGCATCGGCCTGTGCCGCACCGAGCACATGTTCCTCGGTGAGCGCCGCGAGATGGTCGAGAAGCTGATCCTGGCGGACACCGACGCGGAGCGCGAGACCGCGCTCGCCGCGCTGCTGCCGCTCCAGAAGGCCGACTTCATCGAGCTGTTCGAGTCGATGGACGGGCTGCCCGTCACGGTACGGCTGCTCGACCCGCCGCTGCACGAGTTCCTGCCCGACATCACCGAGCTGTCGGTACGGGTCGCCCTCGCCGAGTCCCGCAAGGACGCCAACGAGAACGATCTGCGCCTGCTCCAGGCCGTGCACAGGCTGCACGAGCAGAACCCGATGCTGGGTCTGCGCGGGGTGCGCCTCGGCCTGGTCATCCCCGGGCTCTTCGCGATGCAGGTCCGCGCCATCGCGGAGGCGGCGGCGCAGCGCAAGAACGCCAAGGGCGACCCGCGCCCCGAGATCATGATTCCGCTCGTCGGAACGGTCCAGGAGCTGGAGATCGTCCGCGACGAGGCCGACCAGGTCATCGCCGAGGTCGAGGCCGCCACCGGCACCGAGCTGAAGCTGACCATCGGCACGATGATCGAGCTGCCGCGGGCCGCGCTGACCGCCGGCCAGATCGCCGAGGCCGCGCAGTTCTTCTCCTTCGGCACGAACGACCTGACCCAGACCGTGTGGGGCTTCTCCCGTGACGACGTGGAGGCATCGTTCTTCACCGCGTACCTGGAGAAGGGCATCTTCGGGGTGTCGCCGTTCGAGACGATCGACCGGGACGGTGTCGGTGCGCTCGTGCGCAGCGCCGTCGAGGCCGGCCGCGCGACCCGTCCGGACCTCAAGCTCGGGGTCTGCGGCGAGCACGGCGGTGACCCGGAGTCGGTGCACTTCTTCCACGAGGTGGGCCTGGACTACGTGTCCTGCTCGCCGTTCCGCATCCCGGTGGCCCGCCTGGAAGCGGGCCGGGCGGCGGCGCAGTCCAAGGGGAGCGACAGCCGCTGACACGGCGGTGACTGGCTGACTCCCGGGCCGCCGTCGGACCGTACGACCCTCGCCGGTC